>VBDA01000272.1 GCA_005883655.1 Betaproteobacteria bacterium
GCGCGTTTTCCAGCGCCACGCTCATGGCATTGGCAAGCGTGGCCAGCAGGCTCACATCCGAATTCGAAAAGGCATGCGCGGGCTGCTTCCCCACGCTGATTACGCCGGCCGCCGAATTACCGCGCAGGATGGGGACGTAGATGCATGAGTTGTCGACCGTTCCGCCGCCTATATTGCTGGCACCCAGCTCCGTCATCTGCCGATCCAACTCTTCGGCGGTGTGAATGACGATGGGTTGCAGCGTCCGCAGAATATGCCTGGTGAAACCCGCTGGCGGACGCGACTCCGGATGAAAGCGCTCGCCGTGGTCGAGGAGGAAGGCATAGCGAACCAGGTTGGCTTCCGAATCGAAAAGATTGATCGACACCACGTCCGCATCGAATATTTCGCGAATCTTGTTGCCAACCAGGTCGTAGATGGCCTGCATTTCCAGCTTCGATGCCAGACCTTCCTGCACGCTGTTGATGATCGCGAGCTCTGCGTTGCGCTGCTCGGTTTCCTTTAACAGGCGCTGTGTCTCGTCGAACAGCCGTGCGTTTTCCAGCGCAACGCCCATGCTCGCGGCCACGGTGCTCATCAGACGCACCTCGGCCTCGCCGAACGCGTTCTCGCGCTCATAGTTTTCCAACATGATCGAACCAAGGACACGATCGCTGCCAAGTACGGGAACGTGGACAACTGAATGACCTTGGTCGGTGCCTGGGAGGGGCCGCACGCCCTCTGCCACCTGTGCGGCGCGACTGTTCATGACAAGCGGCAGACGGGTCTCCATCAATTTCAGATGATGTGTAGCGGGCGGCGCGGCCGGGGCGCTGAGTCTTATCCCGTGCTCGTACTCGTACATGTAGTGAATCAGATTGGCCTTGGTGTCGTACCAGCGAATGCCGATGTCGCCGGTCTTGAATACTTCGCGCAGCTTGTCGCCGACGAGGTCAATGATCGTCTGGAAGTCGAGCTCGGCAGCCATGCCCTGCTGGATACTGTTGATGATGCCGAGCTCGTTGGCGCGCTGTTCCAGCAGGGCGTTGGATGTTTGCAATTCCCCGGTGCGCTGCGCCACCTTCTGCTCGAGGCCCTGCGACCACTGCGCGTTGTCCAGCGCGACGGCGGCCTGACTCGCTAGCATGCCTATGAGGTCGCGGTCGGATTCGCGCAGGCGTCCGAACGCGCCGTCGATATCGACGTAGAGGTAGCCTAGCAACTGCCGTTGCGCCACCAGCGGGGCAACGATGCGCGAGCGCTGGTCCAGCTTGCCCGCGCCCTCGGGCCCGTGCATCAGGCTGACCGCGCGCGTGCGGTGCACCTCCGTCAGCGCGGGCGCGATGTCATGCAGCAGCGCCTGCGCGTCCTCGCCGCGCGGGACCAGCGAGCCCGCCAGTTGCAACCCCTCGGCGGTCTCGAGCACCAGCAGCACGCGCTCGGCGCCGGAGAGCTCGGTGGCCTCGTCGATCAGGAATTCATGCAATTCGGTGGCACTGCGCAATTCGTTCAGGCGCAGGCCTGTATCGACCAGCCGTTCGAACGGCTCCCGCAGATTCGCTTCCCCCGCCAGATGGGCGGCGCGCCGTTCCGGGGAGAGCCGCCGCTTGCGCGCGTCCTTGATCCACGCGAGGACGATCTCGCGGTGCGCCTCGATCTTGTTCAGGTAGTGGCGGCGCAGACCTTCGTCGCTGAGGCTGGCGATGCCCTTCAACATGAACTGATAGGCCATCTCGAGCGCCTCGCGCGCTTCCTTCGTCTTCTCGTTGGCTTGCAGCGCTTGGCTATGCCGCCACCAGACCATTGCGGGGGAGAGGACCTGCAAGGACGCCAGGCCGCGGGCGCGATGCATCTTGGTGGCGCGGCGGGTGGCGGCAAGCGCGGAGCCGGGGTTTCCCACCGCCAGATGCGCCCGCGCGAGAGCCGCCAATGTGTTCATCTCGTTGGCGGGCTCATCCGCGTTGCGAAGGAGCTCCACCGCGTGTTTGTAGTGCCGCAGGGCGGTGGCCTCGTCGCCGGCACGCGCTGCCAGCCGGCCGTAACGCATGGGCTTGAGAAAGGGGAAGCGGCGGTCCTGGTGCGCTTCGACCGCCATCGCGGAAGCTTCGGCGAGGTAAGCGCGGGCGGCGTCCAGGTGCCCCATCTCGATTTCGTCGCGCGCCAATTCCCATGCATTGGGGCCAAGTCGGTCACGTCGACCAGTGCGTTCGGCGATTTCACCGGACTTAAGGTGCAGGCGGCGGGCTCGCCGGTACAGCCCGAGTTCGCGGTAAGCGATGCCCAGGTTGCCCGTAATGGCGCCTTGGCGCTCTACATAACCCGCCGCCTCGAAGGCGGCGAGCGCCTGATTCAACAGCTTCAGTTTGGCACCGTGGTCGGCCTCATTGAACATGAGCATGTTGAGCGCATTGCCCACGCCATACAGGTCGCCGCTGTTGCGACCAAGCGCCAGCGCGGCGTTGGCCGCCTGGTCGGCTTCTGCCGCAAGACCCTGGGCGCTGCGCGCCATGGAAATGACCCACAGCGCACGCCCTTCATCCGCGGGCCGTCCCAGCGTGTGGAACAGTGCCGCGGCTCGCACCGCATCGCGCACCGCCTGTTCAAAGTCGGTTCTGTTCCGGAACTGCGCTTCGGCGAGCCGAAACAGGCTCATCGCTTCGAGCGGAACCTGCTTGCTTTGGCGCGCGGCCTTCAGCGCGGCGGTGGCGGAGGCGACGGCCGCCTTAAATTCGCCCTTGCGCATCTGTACCAGCGCAAGACGGTTGCGCGCCTGCGCCTTGGGTCCCGGCGTCTTGGCGCGATTCGCAAAGTCGAGCATCTCGGCGGCGTCGGCGCTGGCTTGCTCCAAATCGCCTTGGGCGATGAAGCTTTCGGCGCGCAGGTCGAGCAGATCGAGCCGGTTTCCCGCGCTCAAGCCGGCCGTGGCGAGCGCCGCAGTGGCCAGCTCGATGGCCTGCGCATGCTGCCCGGCCCACGCCAGCTCGCCGACCCGTTCCGCCATCGGTGCAGGTTTGGCCGCGCGGAGCCGCGCCGTTCGTGGTCCGCCCGATTTTTTCTTTTTCCGTGAATCCGCCATTAGCTGCCCGAAGTTTCTATCCCGCCAGAGGTCCCTGCCACGACGAGCGCCGTGGGGGGATTGGTTGACCATGCGCATCCAGTGCGGTGCAAATCCGCAACGGGAGCAGCGAACCGGATATTAGTCTACCGGCGGTCCGTGTTAATCGGCCGGAGAGGACTTGCCCCAGGGTCATCCAAGGGTGGGGATGACTTCATCCGCTAGGCCGTCTGCTTCGACGACGCCGGCTTGGCACCCGGCATGATCGCCGCCTCGCGACCTCGACCGTACTTGGTTTCGAGCTGCTCGGGAGTGAGGAAGCGCTGCTCCAAGTCCTCGATCTCGTGCATGCCCATGATTTCGTGCAGCTCCTCGAAGGAGACCAGCGCGTCGGGCCGGTCGACGACTTTGCCGCTGTCGAGCGATTGCTGCACAAGCTCCAGGCCGTGCTTCATGCCCATCAGCGCGCAGGCGGTGAGCATGCGCGGATAGATGACGACGGAAACGCCGAGATCCTGCAATTGCTTGGCGGACAGGAGCGGCGTCGTCGACCGCTGCCGGATGCCGAAGCCCATGTTCACCGACAGTGGCTTGCGCACGTTCTTCGCGATGGTGCCGATATCCTCGACCGACATCGCCGCGTCGGCGAAGAGCAGGTCAGCACCCGCTTCGGCGTAGAGGTTCAAGCGCCGGATCGCTTCCGCCAGACCGTGCGTCGCCAGCACGTCGGTGCGCGACTTGATGACGAAATCGGGGTCGACGCGCGCTTCGGCGGCGGCGCGGATTTTCTGCACCATCTCCTCCGCCGAAATGACTTCCTTGCCTTGCAAGTGCCCGCACCGCTTGGGCCACACCTGATCCTCGAGCATCAGCCCGGCGACGCCCGCGCGCTCGAACGCGCGCACGGTGTGATAAGCGTTGAGCGCGTTGCCGTAGCCGGTGTCGCCGTCGGCGAGCAGCAAAAGATCCGAGCACGCGGCCATGGCGCGCGCGGCGGCGACGTTTTCGTCGAGCCCCATCAGCCCGACGTCCGGCTGACCGAGCCGCGATTCGCTCACGCCGCTGCCGGTAATGAACGCGGCGGTGTATCCGAATTTGCTGACGAGCCGAGTGCTGAAGCCATCGAATACCCCCGGAAGGACCAGGATGTCGGGCGCGTCGATGAGCGCACGCAGGCGCTTGCCGGGGCTGGGTTTGGCAACGATCGGATGCAATATACGCCAAGGGAACACATTGTCGCGCATCGGCAGTTGCTTCTCGAATTCCGCAACATCGTAGCGGCGGGTGCCATCTTCTAGCGACTGAATTTCTACCCATCGCGGCATGAATGCCAGCGACGCAGCGATGGCTGGCTGAACACTGACGTCTCAGGGCTGGCGTAAAATTTCGGCATGAGCTCCAAGCAACGTGCCAATGTGCCGACAATACCGTGCGGCACGGTGACATTCCTGTTTACCGACATCGAGGGCAGCACGCGGCTGTGGGAAACGCAGCGCGAGGCGATGACAACTGCATTGCAACGGCACGACGCATTGCTGCGGCAATGCATCGAGTCGCACGGCGGGCACATCTTCAAGACCGTGGGCGATGCGTTCTATGCCGCCTTCGCCACCGCGCCGAGCGCGGTCGACGCCGCGCTCGACGCGCAGCGCTCGCTGCACGCGGAGCGGTGGCCGGAGCACGCGCCGATCCGCGCCCGAATGGCATTACACACGGGGGCGGCGGAAATGCGCGACGGCGACTATTTCGGTCCGCCGCTCAACCACGTGGCGCGGCTTCTTGCGGTCGGACACGGCGGACAAACGTTGCTGTCCGAGATAACGCACGATTTGTGTCGCGACCGGCTGCCCGCCGGGACGACGCTCAAATCGCTCGGCGAGCATGGCCTGAAGGATCTGGCCCGCCGGGAAACGGTGTTTCAGTTCTGCCATCCCGATCTGCCGCAGGCATTTCCTCCGCTCAAGACGCTGCTTGCGCCCATCGACAAGAACATGCCGTCGATCGCGGTGCTGCCGTTCGCGGACCTGAGCGCGGAGAAGGACCAGGAATACTTCGCCGACGGTCTTGCCGAGGAACTCCTGAACGTGCTGTCGAAGATCCGCGGCCTGAGGGTGGTGTCCCGCACCTCGGCGTTCCACTTCAAGGGCAAGGATGTGGACATCCCGACGATCGCGCAAAAGCTCAACGTGGCGACCATCCTCGAAGGCAGCGTGCGCAAGTCGGGCAAGCACGTTCGAATCACCACCCAGCTCATTCAAGCGGCGACCGACTCGCACCTGTGGTCGCAGACCTACGACCGCGAGCTGGAGGACATCTTCGCGGTGCAGGACGACATCGCACAATCGGTGGTGAAAGAGCTGCGGTCGGCGCTGCTGGGTGCGAAGCTGGATGCGTCGGCAAGTGCAGCGGCGAAAGCAGAGGTGGAGGCCGCCGCGAAGGGGCGCGGCGACAACGCAAAGGCGTATCCGCTTTATCTGCAGGGAATGTTCTTCGCGGATCGCATCACGCGAGGGGACCTGGCGAAGGCGATCGAGTATTTTCGCCAGGCCATCGCGCTGAATCCCGGTTTTGCATTGGCCTGGGCGGCGTTGTCTCGTGCCCATCTGAGTGAAGCCGGGTATTCGTGGGCACCGGTCGATGAAGGCTTCGGTCGGTCGCGAACGGCGGCAGAGCGTGCGATCGAGTTGGAGCCGGATCTGGCGGAAGGATACGTCGCGCTGGGCCTCGTCCAAATGAACTACGACTGGGATTGGCAAGCGGCGGATGCATCGTTCCGCCGTGCG
>VBDA01000273.1 GCA_005883655.1 Betaproteobacteria bacterium
GCATACGGAGCACACTATGAAAATAAGGCCGTCGAGGCAATGGCTTTTAATTGTTCTGCTGACGTTGGCGAGCGCAAGCGCGCTCGCGGCGGATACGCTCAAGCTCGCGATCGGGCAGCGCGGCAATTGGGAAAACGCGGCGCCGGAGCTCGGTCAAAAAGCGGGCTTTTTTGCTAAGCAAGGCCTAACGCTGGAGCTCCTCTACACGCAGGGCGCGGGCGAGACGCTGCAGGCGGTTATCTCAGGCAGCGTCGACTTGGGTCTCGGCGTCGGCACCGCAGGCGTGCTTGGCGCCTTCGCCAAGGGCGCGCCCGTGCGCGCGATCGCCAACTCGATGACGGGAGCCGACGATCTGTTCTGGTATGTACCGGCAGCATCGCCCATCAAGACGCTCAAGGATGCTGCAGGGAAAACGATTGCCTATTCCACCAACGGTTCATCGAGCAACTGGGCGGTCCTTGCCTTCATCAGGGAATTCGGCGTTCAGATGAAGCCGGTGGCTACCGGCAGTCCATCGTCGACGTTCACGCAGACGATGTCGGGTCAGGTCGATATCGGCTGGTCGTCGCCTCCGTTCGGTGTCGAAGCGCTGCAGCAGGGTCGCATCCGGATCGTCGCCCGCGAAAGCGACGTACCGGCTTTTCGCAATCAAACCGTCCGGCTCATGATTACCAATGCCGCGACCGCCGAGAAGCGGCGCGAAGTCATCGAGCGCTACCTTCAGGCCTATCGCGAAACGCTGGACTGGATGTATTCCGATCCCGCCGCCCTGAAGGCCTACGCCGAATGGGTCGGCATTTCCGAAGCCCTTGCGAAGCAGGTTCGCGACCAGTTCTTTCCCAAGGATAATCTACGGCTCGAGCGGCTCTCTGGGCTCGACGAGGCGATGGCGGATTCGGTCAGTCTGAAATTTCTGCCGGCGCCGCTAACCAAGCCGCAGCAGGATGAGTTGTTCAAGTACTACGCGCGCGCGAAATAGGTTTCGGCCCTATTCGATGGTGCCGATTTCCCGCTGCCATAGCTCCCACGTGCGTGCCAACTGGGTATCGTTGATCGCCGCAGCCTTGGCCGCCTCCCGTTCGTTGAGATAGGTCACCTTGCCCAGCGTCATCGCCTGTAGCTGCAGCTTGGCATTCACTTCGGCATAGATCGCGCGGTACACGGCCTGCTCGACCGACGCACCGACGACGGTCGACCCGTGCCCGCGCATCAGCACCGTGGAGCGCGCGCCGAGCGCCGCCGCGAGCGCCTTCCCGAGCCGTCGATCGCTGATCAGCATGTCGGTATCTCCGGCGACCTCGCGTATCTCGAACAGCGACGCGCCTTCTGCCAGGAATCCGCTCATGTGGAAGATCGGCCGCAGCGTCTGCGCGGTGACACCGAAAGGAATGACGCTCGGCGAATGGCTGTGGACGATCGCCCGAACGTCGGGGCGCGCGCGATAGATCTCGGCGTGAATGAACCGCTCCAGATATACACGGCGTCCCTCGGCATCAAGTGCGGCGCTGTCCAAGTCGAAGGTAATGATGTCGTCGCGCCGCACGAGAGCCGGCGCCATATTGCGCGCGAGCAGGAAGCGGCCGAGCGACTTGTCGTGCCGCGCGCTGACATGACCGAAGCCGTCGACGACGCCTTGCCGGTACAGAATGCGATTGGCGATGACCAGCTTGTCGACAAGCTCGGAATCGGGCACAAGTTGCGTCAAGGGGTCAACCTCCTTCGGTTCCAGAAGAATCGGATGTGACACGCGATCCGAGCGCACGCGCGAGAATGGCGTGCAGGAGCACGTTCGTCCCCGCCTCGAGATGCTCCGGACGCGCATCCTCGGTCTCGTTGTGACTGATACCGTCCTTGCACGGTACGAATATCATTGAAGTCGGGGCGACACGCGCAATGTAGATCGCATCATGGCCCGCGCCGCTCACCATTTCACGGTGCGGAAGCCCAAGCGCTCGTGTTGCGGCGCGCACCGCTGCGACGCAGCTCGAATCGAAACGCGACGCCGGGAAGTGGTCGACTTGTTGCAGATTGCATTCAAGGCGAAGGTCGCGGGCAATGACGGCGGCCGCGTCGCGAAGCTCGCAATCCATCGTCGCGAGATGCTCGTCGCTGGGATGCCGCATGTCGACGGTCATCTTGACGAGCCCGGGGACGACATTGCGCGAATTGGGGCTGACCTGCATGAACCCAACCGTGGCCCGGCCGTCTGGCACGTGGCGCATCGCCAGTGCGTGGATCGCCTCGACCATCCGCGAAGCGCCGCGCAATGCATCGCGGCGCGCTTCCATAGGTGTCGGCCCGGCATGTGCGTCCTGCCCGGTCCAGATGCAGTCGTACCAGGAGAGCCCCAGCGCTCCCGTCACCACGCCCACGATCTTGTCTTCGCGCTCGAGAATGGGCCCCTGCTCGATGTGCGCCTCGAAATAAGCGTCGAGCGCGCGTCCGCCGACGGGCGCATCTCCGGCATAGCCGATATCCTTTAGGGCGTCGCCGAACGCGATGCCATCGACGTCGCGCTGCTGCAGCAAATGCTCGAGCGTATGCACACCGGCGAACGCACCGGAGCCGCCCATCACCGGCACGAAGCGACTGCCCTCTTCGTTGGTCCATATGGCGACGGCAACCGGGTGCTCCGTGGCGATGCCAGCGTCGTTGAGGGTTCGCAGCACCTCCAATCCCGCGAGCACGCCATAGTTGCCGTCGAATTTGCCGCCAGAAGGTTGCGTATCGATGTGGCTTCCGGTGAGCACAACAGGCGCCGCGGGATCGCGTCCGGGGCGCGTCGCAAAAATATTGCCTGCACCGTCGATTTCGACGCGGCTGCCGGTTTCCTTGAGCCACCCGACAACGAGATCGCGACCCTGCCCATCGAGGCCGGTGAGTGCGAGCCGCCGCACGCCTCCCTTGGGCGTGGCGCCGATCTGCGCCAGCTCCATCAGCGATCGCCAAAGGCGCCCGCCATTTACGCGAAGCGAGCCTGTGGCGCTCTTGGGGGAATGAAGCACGGCGGATCGTGTCGTCATCCTCAGCCCTCTTTATCCATGCGCATACTCGCTTCCACCGAGCCGCGCATGTATCCATTCCGCGGCCCGCAGTGTTGCACGATCGGCACCGACGGCGCCCACGACCGTGACCCCGACAGGCAATGTATGCGACCCGCGGGCGACAGGCACCTGGATGACGGGAACGTGCAACAAGGTCCATATCCGGTTGAACAGCGGATCGCCGGTGGCGGCGATCCCCGACGGCGCGTAACCCATGGCGCTGGGCGCTACGAGCACGTCGAGGCCGTTGAAGATATCCGGAAGCATCGCGCGGCAGCTCCGGGTCAGGGACCGCGCCGCGTCGTATTGCTGGGGCGACACCGCGAGGCCCGCGTCGATCATCTTGGTCATGTCCGCGCTCAACTCTTTGCGGTGCATAAGGTTTTCGTGCGACAAGGATTTCGCGACTTCGGACACCATGATCGCCGTCTGCGCCTCAGCCAGGCCCCCGAAGGGAGGCGGCAGCGTCACCTCGCGAACGTTTGCACCGCTGGCACGCAGCCGTCGGCCCGCGTCTTCGAGCACCGCCACCGTCTCGGGCTGCGCGCGATTCCATTCGAAGGTTCTGCAGAGCCCGATCCGCGGAACCTTGACCGTCGAGCGGTCGATCAGAAGTTCGTGCCGGTCGGTGAGCGCGGCGACGAACAGCGCGGCGTCGGGAACGCTGCGGGCGAGTACGCCGATTGTATCCAGCGGATCGGCAATCATCTTGACTCCAACGCGGATTACCATGCCGAAGGTTGGCTTGTATCCCACCACGCCGCAAAACGCTGCCGGGCGCACGATCGAACCCGCTGTCTGCGAGCCGAACGCAAGCGGAACCATCCAGTCCGCCACCGCCGCCGCCGAGCCTGACGAGGATCCACCCGGCGTGTGTTCCAGATTATGGGGATTGCGCGTCGGCCCGGGATGAAAAGTCGCGAACTCGGTAGTGACCGTTTTGCCGACGACGATGGTGGCGGGTCGATGGTCGGCATAGATCGGTGAACCGTAGCTGGTCGGCATGTCGAAGGTGTCGAACAGGTCCTTGACCCCAATCGGAATCCCCTGCAGCAATCCCATCGAAGCTTGTGTATCGAGCGCACGAGCGCGCCGCATCGCCGCGTCGGTGTCGAGGAAAGTCCATGCGCGCACAGCGCTTTCGCGTTCGGAGATGCGCTCGAGGCAGTCTCCGAGAAGCGACACCGCCGTGATCTCCCGCGCAGCCAGCTTGCGCGCCGCGACGGTCGCGCTTAAACGGTTAAGGCTGCCCACTCCATTGGCTCCTTTTGTGTGCACCCTTCAGTGATGCGCAATGCTTACGGTTGCGATGGGAACCTCGCGCAAGTGACATGCAACCAAGTGCTCCGGTAACGCGTACTTGAGCACTGGTTCTTCGACCTTGCAGCGATCGAACGCATATGGACAACGGGTGTGGAAGCGGCACCCGGTGGGTATCTCTATGGGACTGGGCACATCACCGGCGAGGATGAGGCGTTTTCGGCGGGCGGTGGGGTTGGGAACCGGCACCGCCGACAAAAGCGCTTCGGTATAAGGATGCAACGAATTTTCGAACAAAGCGCGGGTTGACGCAACCTCCACGATTCTGCCGAGATACATCACTGCGACGCGGTCACTGATGTGCTCGACCACCGCCAGATCGTGGGCGACGAAAAGATAGGACAGGCCAAATTCCCGCTGAAGGTCGACCAGCAGGTTGATGACCTGCGCCTGGACCGAAACGTCGAGCGCTGATACCGGCTCATCGCAAACGATCAATCTGGGTTGCGGCGCGAGAGCGCGCGCGATGCCGAGCCGCTGCCGCTGTCCGCCGGAAAATTCGTAGGGATATTTGGCCATCTGGTCGGCTCGCAAGCCCACTTTCTCGAAAAGCGAAAGCACCCGCTTTTCGATTTGCGCTGCCGTTGCCTGCTCGAAATTACGGATGGGCTCGGCCACGATATCCGCCGCCCGCATGCGCGGGTTGAGCGATGCATAAGGATCCTGAAACACCGCCTGCAGCTCGCGCCGGTAGGGGCGCATCGCGGCGCCCTTGAGTTGATCGATTCTCTGTCCTCGCCAGTGGATCATTCCCGCGGTGGGCTCGACCAGCCCGAGCACGGTCTTGCCGAGCGTTGTCTTGCCACAGCCGCTTTCGCCAACTAGACCCAGCGTCTCTCCTTCGGCG
>VBDA01000274.1 GCA_005883655.1 Betaproteobacteria bacterium
CGTTTTACCCGCGACCCCGGGATGCTGCTATCGTCATATCGCAGTGTCTCGCGCCAAACTTTCCCCGGCAACGGCTGTCGAGTTTTGCACGGCCCTGTTCGGCGCTACCATCCGTGTTTCCCGACTGACGCCGCGCGATCACAATGAACGCGACGGTCAACGCCGCCGCCGGGGCGCGCTCCGAAAACAAAGGCAAATGACTGCAATCATGAACGACGCTTACTTGTCCCATCTGCGCCAAATCGTCGATCAAGTCCGCGCTGACGGTTTCTATAAGACGGAACGCGTCGTCGAGAGCCCGCAGTCACCGCAGATTCGAGTCAACGGCACCGACGGTGTGCTCAATCTTTGCGCCAACAATTATCTGGGCCTCGCCGACGATCCACGGCTGGTGAAGGCCGCACAAGCGGCGCTCGAACAGTGGGGTTTCGGCATGGCATCGGTGCGCTTCATCTGCGGAACCCAAACCGTGCATAAGGAGCTCGAGGCGGCGTTGAGCAAGTTCTTGCGGGTCGACGACAGCATTCTCTATTCGAGCTGTTTTGACGCCAACGGCGGGCTCTTCGAGACGCTGCTCTCCGAGGAAGATGCGGTCATCAGCGATGAATTAAACCACGCGAGCATCGTAGACGGCATCCGGCTTTGCAAGGCGAAACGCTTTCGTTACCGCAACAACGACATGCGCGATCTCGAGGCCAGGCTACGGGAGGCCGACGCGGCAGGTGCGCGTTTCAAGTTGATCGCCACCGACGGCGTTTTTTCCATGGATGGCATCATTGCCGATCTGCGCTCGATTTGCGCGCTTGCGGACCGGTACGGTGCCCTGGTGATGGTCGATGACTCGCACGCGGTGGGTTTTGTCGGAGACGGCGGCCGCGGCACCCCTGAATACTGTGATGTCGAAGATCGCGTGGACATTGTCACCGGCACGCTGGGTAAGGCCCTGGGCGGCGCGGCAGGAGGCTATACTGCAGGCCGAAAGGAAATCGTGGAGTTGCTGCGTCAGCGCTCGCGTCCTTATCTTTTTTCCAACGCCGTGCCACCGAGCATCGCTGCAGCGACAATCAAGACGCTCGAGCTTCTGGATGGTGAAGAGGGTCGCACGATGAGAGAGCGCGTGCATCGGAACGCGGAGCACTTTCGCGAGGCGCTGACCAGGCTCGGCTTCGATCTTGTGCCGGGGCACCACCCGATCATTCCGGTTATGCTCGGCGATGCCGGGCTCGCTACGCGCGCCGCGGACGCGCTCCTCAAAGAAGGCGTTTACGTGATCGGCTTTTCGTACCCCGTCGTGCCCAAGGGCAAGGCGCGCCTGCGAACCCAGATGAGCGCCGCGCACGATCCGGAACAGATCGAACGCGCGGTTGCCGCGTTCGCCAAGGTCGGCAAGGCGCTCGGCGCCATTCACTGACGGACCGATCGGCATGGACGACAAGATGAAGGCACTCGCCAAAGTGACACCTGGGCCCGGTCTGAAACTGGTCCAGGTTGACAAGCCCGAAGTGGGCCACAACGACGTCCTGATTCGTGTACGCAAGACCGCCATCTGCGGCACCGACGTGCACATCTGGAAATGGGACGAGTGGGCGCAGAAGACCATTCCGGTGCCGATGCACGTCGGCCATGAATACGTCGGGCGGATCGTCGAGATGGGCCAGGAGGTCCGCGGATTCAAGATCGGCGACCGCGTCTCCGGCGAAGGGCACATCACCTGCGGGTTCTGCCGCAATTGCCGCGCCGGGCGGCGGCACCTGTGTCGAAACACGATCGGTGTCGGAGTCAACCGCGAAGGCGCCTTCGCCGAGTATCTGGTGATCCCGGCCTTCAACGCATTCAAGATTCCGGACGATATTTCCGACGATCTGGCTTCGATCTTCGATCCCTTCGGCAACGCAACGCACACGGCCTTGTCGTTCAATCTGGTCGGCGAGGATGTGCTCATCACCGGCGCCGGACCGATCGGCATCATGGCGGCGGCGATCGCGCGCCACGTCGGCGCGCGGTATGTGGTGATCACCGACGTCAACGACTACCGGCTCGATCTCGCCCGACGCATGGGCGCGACCCGCGCGGTCAACGTCGAGCGCGAGAAGTTGCGCGACGTCATGGACGAGCTGGGCATGACCGAAGGCTTCGACGTCGGAATGGAAATGTCCGGTGTGCCGCAGGCGTTCGAGAGCCTGCTCTTGCACATGAACCACGGCGGCAAGGTCGCATTGCTCGGCATTCCGCCGGCGCGGATGGCTATCGATTGGAACCAGATCATTTTCAAGGGCCTGGAGATCAAGGGCGTCTACGGGCGCGAGATGTTCGAGACCTGGTACAAAATGGTGGCGATGATTCAGAGCGGTCTCGACTTGTCGCCGATCATCACCCACCACTATGCCGCTGAAGAATTCGAAACCGCGTTTGCGACCATGATCTCGGGCCAGAGCGGCAAGATCATTCTCGATTGGGCGGCTTAAGCGATTGCGAACGAGGCGGCGGCCCGCAGACGGTCTACGCACGCGCCACCGCCGGGATGTTGCTGTCCGCCAAGCGTCTGGAAGCAGATCGTCGACAGCCGGTCCTCAATTGGCTGCCCGACGACAATACCCACCGAATGATTACTTTCCGATGCAAAAACGACCGAAGATCGCTCCCAGCAGATCGTCGGCGGTATGCGCTCCGGTGATTTCGCCGAGTGCGTCGTGCGCCTGGCGCAGCTCCTCAGCGCATAGCTCGAGCGCGGGAGCGGACGCGGGCGAGAGATGCGTCGCCGCCAGCGCAAGGTGCTCCCGAGCCGTGCCAAGCGCTCGCACGTGTCGCTCACGTGCCAGGAAGGCGTCGTGGGTGTTTTCCCCTGCGCCGACAACTTCCAGAATCGCGTGGCGCAGCAGATCGACTCCGCTGCCGGTTTTCGCCGACAACCAGACCTCGGCAATGCCATCGACGGCGCCGCGGCGCGCTTCCACACCCGCGAGGTCGATCTTGTTGCGCACGACCACCCTCGGCAAGGTCGAACGAAGCCTGGCGACGATCGCGGCGTCTCCGCCATGGTGGGGGGCGCGTGCGTCGGTTATAACCAGAGCCAGATCGGCGCGCTCGATTTCCGCCCACGCTCGCGCGACGCCGATTTGCTCGACGGCGTCGTTCGTCTCGCGCAAGCCTGCCGTATCGATGACGTGCAGCGGAATGCCATCGACCTCGACGCTGCTTCGGATCGCATCGCGCGTTGTTCCGGCAACGGCGGTCACGATCGCACGATCCTCCGATCCTCCCCGACGAGCTGATTGAGCAAACTGGACTTGCCAACATTGGGTTGTCCGATCAAGACAACTTCGATGCCCTCGAGCAACAAGCGCCCCTGACGGGAACGCCCGAGCAGGCCTTCGAGCGTATGCTGTAGCCGCTGGATCTTCCCGGCGACATCCGCGGCATGGACGAAGTCGACGTCCTCCTCCGGAAAATCGAGCGTAGCTTCGATAAACACACGGAGCTCCACCAATCGGTCGAGGAGCGCGTGGATCTCGCGTGAGAATTCCCCGACCAGGCTGCGCGTTGCCGCGCGAACGCCGGCGGCGGTCGTGGCGCTGATGAGATCGGCCACAGCTTCGGCCTGCGCGAGGTCGATCTTGTCGTTGAGGAACGCGCGCTTGGTGAACTCACCGGGCTCGGCAAGGCGCGCGCCGAGGTCGAGGCAGCGCTGAAGGGCCAACGCAAGAACCGCCGGCCCGCCGTGTCCTTGCAGCTCGAGAACGTTTTCTCCGGTGTACGACGCAGGCGCGGGAAAGAACAACGCGATGCCCTTGTCGAGCGTATCGCCATGCGCGCCGTGGAATGCAGTGCTCGTTGCTACGCGAGGCGCGAGCGGGCGGCCGATAATGCCGTTGACGATATCGGTGAGATCCGGTCCCGAAAGCCGGACGATGCCGATGCCGCCGCGCCCCGGGGGCGTCGCGATCGCGGCGATGACGTCGGTGTCAGCGGTTTTGGACATGCGAAGCGCCTATGCCTCATCACCGTCTTTTAGCGGCAACCAAAGCCGCCTCGCGCTCGAGCACACGGTTCATGTGCCATTGCTGAAAAATCTGCAGCGAGTTGTTGATCAGCCAGTAGAGCACCAAGCCCGACGGGAAAAAGATGAACATCACCGAGAACGCGATCGGCATGATCTGCATCACCTTGGCCTGCACTGGATCCTGAATAGGCGTCGGCGAGAGCTTGACCTGCAGATAGGCGGTGATCGCGTAGACGACCGGCAATACGAAATAGGGGTCGGGTGCGGAAAGGTCGTGAATCCAGGCGATCCACGGCGCGTGGCGGAGCTCCACCGCGGAAAGCAGCACCCAATACAGCGCGATGAATACCGGAATCTGGACCAGGATGGGAAGGCAGCCGCCGAGCGGATTGATCTTTTCGGTCTTGTACATTTCCATCATCTTTATCTGCAGCTGCTGCTTGTCGTTGGCATACTGCGCCTGCAAAGCCTTGAGCTTGGGCGCGATGACTTTCATCTTCGCCATCGAACGCGCGCTGGCATGATTGAGCGGATAGAACACGCTCTTGATGATGATGGTCAGCAGAACGATCGCCCAACCCCAGTTGTGCACCAGGCCGTCGAGCCATTTCAAGAGCCAGAACAAAGGCGCGGCGAGCACGGTGAAGATACCGTAGTCGACGACGAGATCGAGTCCCGGCGCAAGCTTCTTCAGCGTGTCCTGTTCCTGCGGGCCGACGTACAGCGGCACCTTGATTTCGCCGGTGGCCCCGGGCGTGATCGGCGGCGCCTGAATAATGACGCCGTCGGCGTAGAGCCCGCCATCGAGCTTCTTGGCGTAGAACTCGCGCGGCGTTTTCGGCACGTCGGGAGGCACCCAAGCGGCGACGAAATAATGCTCGACCATGCCAACCCAGCCGTTGTCGGCGTTTTTCGTATACGGAAGCTTGCGGTTCGGATCGGTGGCGAGTTTGTCGAGCTCGGCGAATTCGAGTTTCTTGAATTTGTCGGTTTCGTTATAGAGCACCGGCCCGGTATACGCTGCCGGGGCCATGGAGCTCTGCACAACCGCAGCCTTGGTGTCGCGCGTGAGCTGGAAATAGGCGTAGGGTGCGATCGGTGCAGTGCCGGCGTTGGTTACGTCGTACGCAACGTCGATGACATAGCTGCCGCGATGAAACGTCAGCTTCTGGTCGACCTTGTCGCCGTTAGTGGCGGTCGCCCGCAACGTGAGCACAAGCTCGTTCACGCCGGAAGTCAACTCGCGCGGCCCGGGCAACGCTTGCCAAGGCGTTCGATGGTTCGGAAATCCTTCGCCTAGCAGCCCTGTCTGCGCGACAAATGTCCGCTCGGCATTTTTCTGCAGCAATACGTAAGGCTTGCTTTCGTCGTTCGTATCGCGGTGCGCCGATAGGGCAACCTCGGTCAGGACCGCGCCGAGCGTATCGACCGTGGCGGTGTACAGATCGGTCTTGATGGCGACTTTCTCGCTCGGCGCGCTCGTAGCGGCGACGGCCCCCGGCACCGCGCCGGGCAAGATCGACGGCGGCGGCATGGCACCGGCGGGGACGGGCGCGTCGACAGCCGTCGCGGGGAGAGCCTGCTGCACCGCCGGTGGCGACACCGGCGGCCGATGCTCGGACTGCCAGCGCTCCCAGAGGAACAGCGCCGAAAAAGAAAAAATGACAAACAGGATGAGACGTTGGGTGTCCATGAACCAGTCAGAAAGTGAGAAGTTCTCGAGCCTTGCTCAAGGAACGGGGTCGTACCCGCCCGGATGATACGGATGACACCGCGCGATGCGGCGAGCCGCAAGCCACGCACCCTTCGCCGCACCATGGCGCTCGACGGCTTCGCGGGCATAGTCGGAGCAACTCGGGAAAAATCGGCAGTTTGCGCCCATCAACGGACGGATCGCGTATTGGTAGGCCCGCAGCATGAACAGCAGCAGCACTTTCATCGATCACTAGCGTCCGTCAGAGTGGCAAGGAGCTCGGACGCTTCGTGCAAAAGGCTGGGCAGCACCCTCGGGGGGCATGGGGTCCGCAACCGAAGCACGATATCGAACGAGTCCAGGGCAGGCCGGCGCTGGCGCACTGCTTCGCGAAGAAGCCGGCGAAGGTAGTTACGCTCGACCGCGCCTGCGAGCAGCTTTTTTCCGATGACGAATCCGACCCGACCAACCGAGCGTTCCGCGGGCGACGCGAGCAGTTGAAGATGTGCCCCGTTGAGACGCCGCCCGGCCTTGAACAAACCCGCGAATGCGGGTGCGCCCCGGAGTCGGTGGCGCTGATTCGAGCCTATCGCGACGGTCGCGCTCAGAGTGGTGCTAGTCGTGCCGGACGCCGTGCTCAGACGGCGAGCCGCGTGCGGCCCTTCGCCCGGCGAGCGCGCAGGACCTTGCGCCCGCCAATACTCTTCATGCGGGCCCGAAAACCGTGTGTCCGCTTGCGGCGGACGACGGAGGGCTGATAGGTGCGTTTCATAATGCCGCCTTCGATGGAAAAAGCCTTACATTAGAGCGCTTTGCGTACCACTCTGTCAAGGATCATCAGCGCTTGGGCTGCTGTGGATAACTCGAGCTCGAGCGGAGTACAATGGCGCCGACGGGCCCCGCACGGTGCCCGCTCTTTTTTCCAGCTTCGCTCCCCGAGTAGCTTATCCATGTCGACCCCCGCATTCTGGCAGAGTTGCCTCGAGTCGTTTCAGCGTGAGTTGACTCAGCAGCAGTTCAACACCTGGATTCGTCCGCTGCGCCTCGAGTTAGCCGGAGAAGGACTGTGCTTGATTGCGCCCAACCGATTTGTTTTGCAATGGGTCAAGGACCGCTTTGCGGGCCGCATCGAGGAGCTCGCGGCGGTCGCGGTTGGACGTCCGCTGCGCCTCGCCTTTGTCGTCGCCGACGCGGCCGTACGGCCTGCCCCGGCTAGCGCAGCGACGCTCCTGGCCGCTCCGGAGCCCAAGCCCGTGGCGGCTCGCCGCGGCGAGCAGGCGAGCCTCAATCCCGGGTTTACCTTCGATACCTTTGTGTCCGGCAAGGCCAATCAACTCGCCCGCGCGGGTGGCCTTCAGGTGGCCGAGCATCCAACATCGTACAACCCACTCTTCGTGTATGGGGGCGTCGGTCTCGGAAAGACCCACCTCATCCAGGCCATCGGCAATCACATTCTCGAGAACAATCCCAACGCGCGAATCCGCTACATCCATGCCGAGACATACGTGTCGGATGTGGTCCGCGCCTATCAGCACAAGGCGTTCGATGACTTCAAGCGACATTACCGCTCGCTCGACCTTTTGCTCATCGATGACATTCAGTTTTTCAGCGGCAAGAGCCGCACGCAGGAGGAATTCTTCTACCTCTTCAATACGCTGATCGAGGCCCACAAGCAGGTTGTAATCACCTGCGATACCTATCCCAAGGAAATTGCCGGGTGGGGCCTCACGGTGGCGCTCGAACCGCCTGAGCTCGAGATGCGGGTGGCGATTCTTCTTTCCAAGGCAGCGCAGACGGGAATGAAGCTCGACGAGCAAGTCGCGTTCTTCATCGCCAAGCACATTCGATCCAACGTTCGCGAACTCGAAGGTGCCCTGAAGCGTGTCACGGCATACTCAAGCTTCCACGGCCAGGAAGTTTCGCTGACGGTCGCCAAGGATGCTCTGCGCGATCTGCTCGCGGTTCAGAACCGGCAGATCTCGATCGAGAACATTCAAAAAACCGTTGCTGACTACTACAAGATTCGAGTCTCCGACATGCACTCGAAAAAGAGATCGCGTGCGATCGCCCGGCCGCGCCAGGTCGCGATGGCGCTGGCCAAGGAGCTCACGCAGCTTTCGCTTCCCGAAATCGGCAGCAATTTCGGCGGTCGTGACCACACAACAGTTCTCCATGCCTGCCGCCAGATCGCGAAGCTTCGGGACTCCCTGCCGGAAATGAGCCATGACGTAAATTTCCTGCTGCAAGTCCTTCGCAACTAGTGTTCGACACTGTATAAATCGACGTCGAAACAGTTTATAATTTGTTGATTAACCGCCTTAAACGTGCCTTCCTTTTTTTGTCCCCAATCCGTCAACAGGCCACACACGGTTTGTACAGATACAAGCGTAAGTCGCAAGTACAGGACAACGCTGAAATTTCCGTACTTGTCCCGGTTTCATGCGATCTCCTATTAGCTGTTATTAGGTTTAGATAATGCAATTAAAGCAAATACCAAGAGACGCATTGTTGAAGCCCCTGCAGGCTGTTTCTGGCATCGTCGAGCGCCGGCAGACATTGCCGATACTCGCCAATGTGCTCGTCGAGCAAAAAAACGGACGCCTGTTTATGACGGCGACGGATCTCGAAATGCAGATTACCGCGCACAGTGATCTCGAGGGAAAACAAGACCAGTCGGTAACAGTTGCTGCACGCAAACTTCAGGATCTGTTGAGGGCGCTTCCCGACGACGCGACCCTGAATGTCGATACCACGGCGAGCAAGATGACCGTGCGCGCAAATCGCTCGCGCTTTAACCTGCAGACGCTGCCGGCTGGCGATTACCCGCGCATCAGCCTTGCACAGGAGCAACAGCAGACCATCAAGCTGTCCCAGCGCGATTTTCGCGGTTTGCTCAAGCTGGCCGAGTTCGCGATGGCGCAGCAGGACATCCGCTATTACCTCAATGGCATGCTGCTGGTCGTTGATAAGGGCTCGCTGCAGACAGTGGCAACCGACGGCCACCGGCTCTCGTATGCGAGCCTCTCGGTTCCGGGAAACTACACACGTCAGGAAGTTATTCTCCCGCGCAAGACTGTTCTGGAGGTCGGCAAGCTTTTGGAGGAAAGCGACGACGAACTGACCATCGATCTGCTCGCTAACCAGGTGCGGTTCCGCTTCGCGAACATTGAATTGGTGAGCAAGGTGGTCGATGGAAAGTTTCCGGACTATAACCGCGTCATTCCAACGGGGCACTCGAAGCAGATCGGGCTCTCGCGGACCGAGTTGCTGCAGGCGCTGCAGCGCGCCGCGATTCTATCGAATGAAAAATTTCGCGGTGTCAGAATGGTCCTGGGCACTGATCAGCTCAAGATTATCTGCACCAACAGCGAACAGGAAGAAGCGGAGGAGGAGCTCGAGATCGAATACAAGGGCGAAGCGCTCGACATCGGATTCAATATCACGTATCTGCTGGACGTTCTGCACAACCTTGCGACTGAACGCGTCCTGCTGGCTTTCGGAGACGCTAATTCGAGCGCGCTGATCACGATGCCCGATCGAGCCGATTACAAGTACGTCGTGATGCCGATGCGCATCTGACGAAAAATCCATCCGTGAGCCCAGCCTATGGCGCCGACTCCGAGTCGGCGTCGCGCTTTAAGAGGCATTAAGAAAGAGAAATCAGCGCATGACTGAACCCAATCCCAAGCCGATCGACGACGGCAGCGACTACGATTCCAACAGCATCAAGGTGCTCAAAGGCCTTGAGGCGGTGCGCAAGCGGCCCGGCATGTACATCGGCGACACGTCCGATGGCACGGGGCTGCATCACATGGTGTTCGAAGTCCTGGACAACGCGATCGACGAAGCGCTCGCGGGATATTGCGACGACATCAAGGTAGTCATTCATGCCGACAATTCGATTTCGGTGGTCGATAACGGGCGGGGAATTCCCACGGATATCAAGGACGACGACGAGCTGAAGCGCTCGGCGGCGGAGATCGTCATGACGGAGTTGCACGCGGGCGGCAAGTTCGATCAGAATTCGTACAAGGTTTCCGGCGGCCTGCACGGCGTCGGCGTTTCCGTGGTCAACGGCCTGTCGGAGTGGCTCAAGCTCCGGATCTGGCGCAACCGCCTCGCGTACCAGATGGAATTCCGAAACGGCGTCGCGGTCGCGCCGCTTGCGGTGACAGGCCCGACTGAACGGCGCGGAACCGAAGTGCATTTCATGGCTTCGACCGGGACATTCTCGAATGTCGAATTCCACTATGACATTCTGGCCCGCCGCATCCGTGAGCTTTCCTTTCTGAACAACGGCGTCAAAATCGAGCTTGTCGACCAGCGCGACGGCAAGAGCGAGAAC
>VBDA01000275.1:0-4392 GCA_005883655.1 Betaproteobacteria bacterium
TGCGCGAGATCATGGCCAAGCTCGGCATTCGACGGTTCAACGATCTGATCGGGCGCTCCGACCTGCTCGACATGCGCGACGGCATCGAGCATTGGAAGGCGCGGGGACTCGACTTCTCGCGGGTTTTCTACCAGCCGAAGGTGCCCACGGAAGTCGCGCGATATCACTGCGAAGCGCAGGACCACGGGCTCACGCGCGCGCTCGATCACGAGCTTATCGCGGAGTCGAAGCTCGCCATCGAGGAGCGCCGGCCGGTGCGCCTGGAGCACCGTATCCGCAACGCCAACCGCTCGGTGGGCGCGATGCTCTCCGGCGTCGTCGCCCGCCAATATGGTCACGACGGCCTGCCGGATGACACGCTGCACGTCGCGTTCAACGGAACGGCAGGCCAGAGCTTCGGCGCCTTCCTCGCCCGCGGAATCACTTTCGAGCTTCAGGGGGCGACCAACGATTACGTCGGCAAGGGATTGTCCGGCGGCCGCATCGTGGTGTATCCCGACCCCGAGTCACTGGCGCGGCCGGAGGAAAACATCGTGATCGGCAACACCGTGATGTACGGTGCGATCGAGGGCGAAGCATACTTTCGCGGCGTCGCTGGCGAGCGCTTTTGCGTACGCAACTCCGGTGCGATGGCGGTTGTCGAGGGGGCGGGAGACCATTGCTGCGAGTACATGACCGGCGGCACCGTGGTGGTTCTCGGCCGAACCGGGCGTAATTTTGCAGCGGGAATGAGCGGCGGCGTCGCCTTCGTCTACGACGACGACGGCACGTTCGCCCGGCGGTGCAATCTTTCGATGGTGTCGCTCGAGCCCGTGCTGGAAGACCTCGATCAGGCGAAATTGGAGCGGGAGCTAGCGGCGGCAGGAAAGGGCCGGCTGCGCCACGTGGGAGCTGCCGACGCGACGCTGCTGCGCGAGTTGATCGAAAGGCATTTGCGTTTTACCGGCAGCACCCGGGCGCTTTCGCTTCTCGACGACTGGGACACCATACGCGGCAAGTTCGTGAAGGTGTTCCCGAACGAATATAAGCGCGCTCTCTCCGAGCTGCACGAAAGACAAGCCGCGGGATTGCAGGCGACACCGGCCAAGCAGCGCGAGGTCGTGTGAGGCTGCGCACAAACGCATCTCGCGGCTACCGTATCGCGTTGCGCCGGCGATTGCCGGAGATGCGGCGGTAATGGGTAAGGTTACCGGTTTCCTCGAGCTGGCCCGCGTTGCCGAGGTTGCGCTGCCGGTGGAGGAGCGCATCAGGAGCTATCGGGAGTTCATCCTGACGCTGAAAGACGGCGAGGCCGCGGCGCAGGGAGCGCGCTGCATGGATTGCGGCATTCCGTTTTGCCAGTCAGGCTGCCCCATCAACAACATCATTCCGGACTGGAACGATCTGGTCTATCGTCACCAGTGGCGTCAGGCGCTCGATGTGCTGCATTCGACCAATAATTTTCCGGAGTTCACCGGACGCGTCTGCCCCGCTCCGTGTGAGGCGGCCTGCACGCTGAACATCAACGACGATCCGGTCGGCATCAAGTCGATCGAGCACTTCATTATCGACAAGGGCTGGGAAGAAGGCTGGGTCGTTCCCCTTCCGTCCGCGACCAAGACCGGGAAACGCGTGGCTGTCATCGGATCGGGGCCCGCGGGAATGGCATGTGCGCAGCAACTTGCGCGCGTCGGCCACGACGTCGTGCTATTCGAAAAGAGCGACCGCATTGGCGGCTTGCTGCGTTACGGCATTCCGGACTTCAAAATGGGCAAGCACCATATCGACCGTCGGGTGCAGCAAATGCAGCTCGAAGGGGTCGAATTCCAGGTCAACCGGCACGTGGGCAAAACCGGCGCCAACGGCGTCGACGCGGGCGAACTGGTCGCGGAATACGATGCAGTGGTTCTCTCGGCAGGGTCCGAGCATCCGCGCGATCTCGACGTACCCGGGCGCGAGCTTGACGGCGTTCATTTTGCAATGGACTTTCTGCCGCTTCAGAACAAACGCGTTGCCGGCGACTCGAACGTTCCGCCGCTCACCGCGTCGGGCAAGCACGTGGTGGTCATCGGCGGCGGTGATACCGGGTCCGACTGCGTCGGCACCTCGAATCGTCAGAGAGCGTCGTCGGTCACCCAGTTCGAGCTCCTGCCCCAGCCGCCCGAGCATGAAAACAAGCCGCTGGTGTGGCCCTACTGGCCGATGAAGCTGCGAACCTCGTCGTCGCACGAAGAAGGCTGCGAGCGGGATTGGGCGGTGCAGACCAAGGCATTCAAAGGCGAAGGTGGAAGAGTCACGACGCTGGTCGCGAGCCGCGTCGAGTTCAGAGACGGCAAGCTGCACGATGTGCCGAACACCGAATTCGTGCTCAAAGCCGATCTCGTATTGTTCGCCATGGGTTACATGCACCCGGTGCATGAGGGAATGCTCGACGCGCTCGGGGTCGCCTACGACGCGCGCGGCAACGTCAACGCGGACACCGACACTTATCGCACCTCGATCTCGAAGGTTTTTGCCGCGGGAGACACGCGGCGCGGACAATCGCTGGTCGTATGGGCGATCCGCGAAGGGCGTCAATGCGCCCGGGCGGTCGACGAATTTCTGATGGGCGTGTCCGAGTTGCCGCGCTAAGGTCGAGTGACAACTGTCGTCTCGCTCGACCTCGCCAGCTGGAAGCCTCTGCTCACGCCAGACGCGCAAAGAACGGCGGTCGCCACGTTGGAAGGCGGCGGAATTCTGATGCTCCCGCATCTCGCCTTCCGACTCAATCCCGACGAGGCACGTTTCCTGTCGCCGCGATGGGCTGATGGCAGGGCCAAGAACATCAGCTTCGATGGCATAGCTCTCAAAGGAGCGGCAGGTGCACCCGAAGATCTGGCGGCGCTCGGGCGGATGATCGGGCGCTTCGCGGCGAACGCAGCGGATCTGGTCAGCGCGTTGTTGCCTCGCTACGCTGCGCACGTCACGCGGGCCCGCACCAGCTTTCGTCCGCTGCCCGCGGTCGGACGTGCGGTTTCGTGGCGAAAAGATGACTCGCGGCTTCACATCGACGCTTTTCCATCGCGACCGAATCACGGCGAGCGCATTCTGCGCGTATTCTCCAATGTCAGTCGAGGCGAGGATCGCGTCTGGCGGGTCGGTGAAAGTTTCGAGGCGGTGGCCAGGACCTTTCTGCCGCGGATACGTCGACCGCTCCCCGGCTCGCGAGCGATGCTGGCACTTTTGCACGTCACCAAAGGCCCACGCAGCGAATACGATCACCTGATGCTGGGACTTCACGACCGCGCCAAGGCGGACCTCGATTATCAGAAGAGCTGCGGGCAGCAAGTGGTGCATTTCAGGCCGGGGACGACCTGGCTGTGCTTTTCCGATCAGGTGATGCACGCCGCCGTTTCAGTCCAGCACATGCTCGAGCAGACGATTCACGTTCCTGTTTCCAGACTCTACGATCCGCAAAGCTCGCCACTGGCGATTCTCGAACGCCTTTGCGGCCGGGCCTTGCTGCCGACCTACTGAAAATAGCGAGCCGGCGCCGGTCCGCCGGCTCGCGATCCACCGATGAGTCCCTTGAAAAACGACACGCTTCTGCGCGCGCTTAAGCGCGAGCCCACCGAGCACACCCCCGTGTGGCTGATGCGTCAGGCGGGCCGCTATTTGCCCGAATACAATGCGACCCGCGCTCGCGCCGGTAGCTTCCTGAAGCTTTGCACCAACCCCGCCCTCGCCACCGAGGTAACGCTTCAGCCGCTGGCGCGTTTTCCGCTCGACGCGGCTATTCTTTTTTCCGACATCCTCACGGTCCCGGACGCAATGGGCCTGGGACTCTCGGTTACGGAGGGCGAAGGGCCACGGTTCGAGCGGCCGCTCGTCGACGAAGCGGCGATCTCGAGGCTGATGGCGCCCGATCCTTCCCGCCTTCGGTACGTCTATGACGCGGTCGCTTCGATCAAGCTGGCATTGGACGGAAGCGTGCCCTTGATCGGTTTCGCCGGCAGTCCCTTCACACTCGCCTGCTACATGATCGAGGGGTCGGGCAGCGCCGATTTCGGCAGAGTGCGGCGCATGCTCTATGCCCGGCCCGAGCTTCTCCACCGCGTTCTGGCGATCAACGCCGAGGCGGTGGTTGCGTATCTTGCGCAACAGGTCGCTCACGGTGCCGACGTGGTGATGATTTTCGACACCTGGGGGGGCTTGCTTACCTCCGACGCGTACGACGCGTTTTCGCTGTCTTACATGAAGACCGTCCTGAAACGCCTCCGGGATCAAAACTGCCGGGTCCCCACGATCGTTTTCACCAAGGGTGGCGGTCAATGGTTGGATCGCATCGCCGCGTGCGGCTGCGATGCCGTGGGACTCGACTGGATGACGGATATCGGCGTTGCTCGCAGGCAGGTGGGAGCGCGCGTTGCGTTG
>VBDA01000275.1:4415-4922 GCA_005883655.1 Betaproteobacteria bacterium
CCCAGCCCGGACATATCTTCAATCTTGGTCATGGGATCCTGCCGTCGACGGTGCCGGAAAACGTCGCTGCACTGGTCGCCACAGTCCATGCCGAATCACGCCTCCAACGCGCCGCTCCTGCGGGAATCCATACGCACGAGGCCGAAACCCGCGCCGGTGCTCAGTCTTCGAGGCCTTGACAAAGTTCTGAAAGACGGGTCTCCCGGGTCAGTTATGCACAGCCAAAGGCGGACTTGGTGAGTGCAAGCGCCCCAACAGGGACTCCCAGTAAGGCGCTCTCCAACTATTTGAGTTTATTGCAGTATTCTCGCTCAATTTGCCGCCTCGCTTAAAACGCGGCCAAGCAGTGACGGTGGGGCAGTCCACCCCGGCTTAACTTACGCACAGATTTATCCACATGAGCGTGTATGGCGTCGGAGGAGTACTGGAAAAAGAACCACTTGGAACGCAATGCTGAAGCTGATGCGATGATTCAGAACACCACAAGAAATTTCGCACGCGGTGCCG
>VBDA01000276.1 GCA_005883655.1 Betaproteobacteria bacterium
ACCGGTGCGCCTGTTCCGGACACGCAGTGGATCACGGTGACGATGGACAGCGGCGTGTCGTTCGTAATCGGCGCCGGCTGGACGCTGCCACCGGGGTATCCGAATTTCTCGACGACCTGGATCGAATTTATCGGCACCGAGGGCGCTGTCATGGTCGACGATAGTCATCGCGACGTGGTCCTGAACACCATGGCCAAAGGCATGGTCCTGCCGATGTCGACGATGCCGGGAGAAGCGGTGGATCACACCTACGCCGGCCCGATGGCCGCGGAAACGATCCATTTTTTGGAAGCAGTCGCATTGGACAAGCCGGTGCTGGTGACGCCCGAGCACGCGCGGATGGTGATGGAGGTCTACATCGCGGCGGATCTGTCGGCCGAGACCAATCAGCCGGTATCGTTGCCGCTCGCCGATTCCGAGAAAGTACGCGCGGTCGCTTGAACGCGCGACGTCGGTGAAAAAAAATCCCAAGCGCATCGGTCTCGCGATCATCGGCGCCGGCCGGGTCGGATTGTTTCGTGGAGAAGTCGCGGCGCGACATCCCCAGGTCGACTTCATCGGGCTCGCGGAGATCAAGCCGGATCGCGCAAAATTCGTCGCCGACAAGCTCAGCGCCGATTTCGTCACTGCCGACTATCGGGAGCTGCTTGCGCGACCCGAGGTGACGGCGGCGATCATCGCCACCGACGAGCATCTTCATGTCGATCCCATTCTTGCCGCGGTCGAGCGAGGACTATCGCTGCTTATCGAGAAACCGCTCGCCACCGAGCTCTCCGAGTCGGAGCGAGTCCTCGAGGCGATTCAGAAGTCCGGCGTCGATGCGGTCGTCGGGTATACGCAGCGCTTTCGCCGGCGCTGGCTTACGGCGAAGGAAAAAGTCCGGACCGGTCAGCTCGGCGACGTGACGCTGGTTACGTCGCGGGCGTTCATGAATCGCCTCGTGGCGCTGGACAACTACCAGCGCACAAACGATCCGAAAACGATCTCGCCCATGGTGATCTCGGGCACCCACGCGCTCGATATCGTGATGTGGATGATGGAGGCGAAACGTCCGGTGGAAGTCTATGCGCGCTCGATCGACAAGGCGCTCGGCCCGATTTGCAACGGCATCGACGCGACCGCCGGGATGATCACATTCGAGGATGGAAGCCTTTACCACTCGTCCATATCGTGGGCGCTTCCCGTTGTCTGGCCTGCCGCGGTGTACAGCCTCGACGTTGGCATAGTCGGCACCGAAGGCGTGCTCACCATCGACGACACCCACCGCGACATCGTCCTTGCGACCAACATTTCCCAGGGCGAAGGCTACGCACCGGATGCGAGCCGTCGTGTCGATTTTCTCGGCAGCTACCCGCCTGGTGACGTCGCCCTCGGCGAGCTGCGCGGCCCCATGCGCGAGGAAACCGAGCAATGGTTGAATCGTCTTGCGATGAGCTTGCCGACGCAACACGCCACCGCGGCCGAAGCCCACAACCGGTTGATGCTGACCAAGGCGTTCGATTTGTCGGCGAAGCAGAAGCGCGCGGTGCCGCTTCCGATCGGCACGAGCGACACAAAGCAGCGGCAAGGACCGCTGGCGGCAGAATAGGCAAGCAAGGAGGAGACATGGGCAAGCTGACGCCGACGGCGTTGGTCGCGATGGTGCTGGTATCGTTTTCAGCGCTTGCATTAGGACAGGCGGCCTACCCCAACCATCCCGTCAAGATGATCGTCCCGTTTGCCCCGGGCGGCGCGTCCGACTTCGTGGCGCGCATCATTTCTCCAAAGCTGGGCGAAGCGCTCGGACAACAGATCGTGATCGAGAATCGTCCGGGCGCATCGGGCAACATCGGCATGGAAGCAGCCGCAAAGGCACCCGCCGATGGCTACACGATCTATCTTGGCAACATCGGCACGATCGCGATCAACCCGGCGATCTTTCAGAATCTGTCGATCAACCCGCAGAAGGACTTCATCGCGATCACGCTGGTCGCGGAAGTCCCGAGTATCCTGATCGCCAACCCCAGCGTCCCGGCGAATACCGTCGCCGAGCTCGTGGCGCTGGCGAAGTCGAAGCCGGGAGAGCTCAACTTCGCTTCTCCAGGATCGAGCACGCTGAACCGTTTGGAGATGGAGCGGTTCATGAAATTCGCCAATCTCAATATCGTGCACATCCCCTACAAAGGCGGTGCCGGCCCTGCCGTCACAGGAATGCTCGGTGGCGAAACGCAGATCATGTTCGTGACGCTGTCGTCGGCGATCAGCTTCATCCAGGCTGGCAGACTCAAGGCGCTCGGCATCTCGACAAGCAAACGAATCGAAGCCTTGCCACAGGTGCCGACGATGGTCGAAGCGGGATACCCCGAGATGGTCAGCAGCTCGTGGCAGGGCGTATTCGTTCCCGCGGGAACGCCGCGGCCAATCGTCGACAAGCTCCACGCGGCGCTGCTTGCGACG
>VBDA01000277.1 GCA_005883655.1 Betaproteobacteria bacterium
CTTGGCGGTGCCGGATTCATCGCGGAAACCGGCTGCTGCGGACGAATACTGCGTGAGTCTGTAGTGGTCATGATCTTGGCCTGGTCCTGTGATTCCAAGTAGGGCCATCCTGATGCAAGCTTGGTGCCAATCCGCAGCCACCGCTTTTGTTGATTGGCGCAAAATGTTGGCAGCGATCTGGGCGCGCAATCTTCGCGCCCATCCAAGCGACTGCATTCACCTATGAAACGCAGTACCGCGGCAGCAGCGCCCGGCAAATGACAGCGTCATTTCTGTGGATATGACGGAGGAATATTCCCGCGTTGCCTGCTGCAGCGAGGGTCCGCGCGCCGCGTCAAGTAAGCGACGTAACACGCCGAGCTGCAAGCATGTCGTGCACACCTTGCGGCGCGCCTCCATCGATGTCGAGGGGCTTCGCCGTCGCGCGAAGCGCCGCGCCGAAACCCAGCGCGCGCAGAGCGTGGAGGACCGAAAGAAGATCTTCTCGCCGCACCGAGCATGGATTCATGCCACCGGGTAGCGTTTGCCAAGCGCCCTCCAGCCCATGCGGTGGCGGATTCCCGCGCGGCGCAGGACCCATGACGCAAAAGTATTGCTGTTGGGCCCAGGCCACGCGAGGTAGCGCTCGCGGTGCGGATAGTCGCTCACGTTCTGCAGCACCGCCTTGATGGCGGCCGCCTCGTCATCGGTCCACTCGGCGCCGAGGCGCGCAGGTCCGCCACCCACGCCTGCATCCACCGGCTTGAGATCGCGGTACACGTGGCCGATGCTCCAGCCGCCCGCGTTCTTCGTCTGCCAGACCTCCCAGCGGTGGGAGCCGTCGGCATCCCACACCACGAACCAGTAGTGTGCCGAAAAAAGCCCTAGCGGGCTGGGCAACGTGGCGTAACGCAGCTGGACTTTCATGGCCTACAGGCGGGAATTTTGTTCCGCCACGGCCAGTTCATCCACCATTTGCCGCATACGCTGGTAGTGAGAACCGGACCAGTAAACATGGGCGCACTCCCGGCATTGCACGAATTCATCGAAATACATGCGCACCCGCAGCGGCAGTCGATCGGCTACCACGTCCTTGGCGACTCGCTGCAGCTCACCATTGCAAAGCATGCAACGCGTAAACGGCCGCGAGTTGCTGCCGAGATCGAACACACGTACGACCTCGCCGAGCTGCTGCCGCGGCACCGTTGATCGCACCCAGTAGCCATGCGTCACCGCAGCATGCTTAAGCACACCCCTGTCGCGCGTGAGAATGATGCGCTGCTCGTCGAGCGAGAGCCTGATGATGGTGGCGTCGTCGTAGTCAGTTCGGTACAGCGCATCAAATCCCAATAGCCGCAAGTAGCGGGCAAGTTTGCCGAGGTGCACGTCGAGTACGAACCGGGTCCGCCTAAGCGGCCGCGCGCGAAGCCTGGTGACCGGCGCAATGTCCAGGCGCTCGAACACCGGATATACCGCGACTCGCTCGCCGCCCGTAAGCCGTCTCGTGAAGTCGACTGACTCGCCGTCGACAAGCACGAGATCCACTTCGGTGTGCGGCACGCCGATTGCCTCGATCGCATCCTTGACCGACGGTGTGCCAGTAAACGCATAGGGGAACTCGCATTTGCGAAGCGCTGGCGCGAGAAAGTCGTTCAACTCCTCGTAGAAGCGAAATTGCGCCACCGATGGGGCCGCAGCATCAGGAGGATCCATCACTAGGACGCCACTTCAGCAAACGCCTGCCGCAGCCCGGTCACGACCCGGGCCATGGCGGGGTAATTCAGCTTCTCGGGTGTGTCCAGCGCCGTGTGGTAATACGCGTAGCGATAGAACGCCGTGTCGGTAACCATCAGGGCGGGGTAGCCTTGCCGCCAGAACGAGAGTTGGTCGCTCCACGCGACGCCGGGAATGAATTCGAACGTGGCAAGCGATTCGGCGGGGAAATCCGAATGCGCGCGAAACGCGGCGACCAGCCGATGAAGTGGCTTGCGGGAGCGCAAGTTGGCGACAAACGCAATGAAGTTGCCACGATCGGGATAGAAAAACCGTAGCGGCGCCGGATAGCTTTGGCTACCCGGCTCGTCGCTGTAGCACCCGAGCATTTCCAGCGACACCATCAGCTTGATGTCATCGCCGCGCGCTCGGGCGGCCTTTGCATAAACCATGCTTCCCATCTGACCCCAATAGAAAAACGGCGGCTCTTCGTTCACAAACGCAACGAAGCGCACGCTGCGTTCGGGCGAGAGTTGAGCAAATTCGCGGCTGATCTCGAGCAGTGCGGCTACGCCGCTGGCGTTATCGTTGGCGCCGGGACTGCCCTGCACGGAATCATAGTGGGCTCCAATCAGCACGATCTCGCCGGGTCTTGACCGCCCGGTGCGTGTGACTTCAAGGTTCTCGCTCAGCACACCGGCAGCTTGGTAACTCTGGGTTGCAACGTCGTAACCCATCCCCGTCCACTCGCGTCGAATGTAATCCGCGGCGGCGTGTAATGCAGCCGGCCGAAAGACATTGCGCTCACCGATCTCTCTACCCAGTCTTGCGACATGCGCGCGAATCCGGGTGTCCGACACTGGCCCGGGCGCCAACGTGGCACTGGAAATCGGGATCGAAGATGGAGTCAAATCTGGCACGTTGGTCGTTCGCGACGGCTCTTGTAGGGCTGAATTGCTTCGCGCGTGGATGCTAGGATACGCGCCCAACTTATCGCGAACGCAATTGCTCCGCCTGTATCAGCCGGCAATTCGGCGTCGTTGCGATTCCCAAGGAGACGCCCATAAAGGTTCGCGTGCAATGTTACGCCGGCCATCGTGGCGAAGAAGAGCCGCGTGCCTTCTATCTTGGCGATCGGCGCGTCGACGTAATGGAAATTATCGATCGATGGCTCTCCCCTGGTCGCCGGTATTTTAGGGTGCAAGCCTACGACGGCAGCGTGTATAGCTTGCGCCATGATGAGGTCGCGGGCGAGTGGGAGCTGGCTTAGCTAGGCAGCGTCCATGACCCCTGGTTGACGTGCCTGTTCAGGTGAATCCGTAACAGGGAATTTGACGAGGACGAATACTAGCTTTGAATTGTGCCGGCAGACTTCAATCTACCCGCGCCACTACCTGCTCAAGCGCAGCGATGAACTGCTGCCACCCGCCCTTGGCATCCTGGTAGGCCTGCTGCTGATCTTCGAGGTGGTCGAACCGGCTCTGCCAGAACCTGGCCATCTGGCTGTCCAGTCGATCAGGGGGGCAAGCGCGCCGAGCCGCGCGCTATAACGGGTCGTCGGCATGCTCGCTCGGCGGTCGGGATGGCAGAACTTCCCTTCGGTATACCGGTCGAAATCGAGGCAGAGGTGGCGATCGAAACCTAA
>VBDA01000278.1:0-5497 GCA_005883655.1 Betaproteobacteria bacterium
GCAATGGACAATCTGCAAAGATATTTGGCGCTCGTGGTGCTTAGCTTGTGTTCGCTGCTCGGCACGCCGGCGGCCGTTTACGCCGCCGCCGGCTACGTCGAGACCGATCTCGTCGTCAACCAGCAAGTCAACAACGTGCCGACGTTGACCGACAAGAATGGCATCGTGCACGTCGCAAAGTTCTTCGATCCAAACTTGGTGAACCCGTGGGGTGTCGGGGAATCCGCAACCTCTCCCTTCTGGGTGTCGGATAACGGCGCTGGGGTGTCGTCTCTGTACAACACGCAAGGGACGCCACAATCCCTCGTCGTGGCGATCCCGGCGCCGGACGACCCGCTCGGGACGGGCGGGGCGCCGACAGGACTGGTCTTCAACACGGCGCAGGCCCAAGGCGCGTTCAAGATCGTCGGCGTGAATAGCAACGGCGCCGCGGTCAGTTTGCCAGCGGTCTTCCTGTTCGCGGCCGAGGACGGGACGATCCTGGGCTGGAATCCGGGCGTGAACCCGCCAAACACGCCCGTAGCCTCGCGGGGCAGGCATGCGATTATTGCGGTCGACCACTCCGCCATTCCCGATGCCGCCAACGGCGCCGTTTACAAGGGCCTCGCCATCGCCACGGACAGCAACGGCCACACCTTCCTTTACGCGACCAACTTCCGCGCCGGCACGGTCGACGTGTACAACGCCGCCTTCCAGCAGGTGACGCTTCCTCCGAACGCGTTCGTAGATCCACATCTGCCGCGCGGTTATGCTCCGTTCAACGTCGTCCCGATCGGCAACAGGCTGTTCGTCACTTATGCAGTTCAGGGTGCCGAGAAGAAAGACGATGTGGCCGGCCAGAGCCACGGCATCGTCGACACCTTCGATCTCGCCGGTAACATGCTCGCGCGATTCGCACAGCACGGCCAGCTCGATTCGCCGTGGGGCGTCGCGCAGGCTCCGGCTGGGTTCGGCCAGTTCAGCGGTCAGATCCTGATCGGCAATTTCGGCAACGGTCACATCAACGCGTTCGATCCCGCAACGGGCGAATTTGTGGACAAGGTGCGCAATCCCCACGGGCAAGCGATCGTCATCGACGGGCTGTGGACGATCATGTTCGGCAACGGAAGGAATGGCGGGGACCAGAATAAGCTCTATTTCACCGCCGGCCCGAACGACGAGTCCGATGGTCTGTTCGGGAGCCTCGCACCGGCCGAATGATCAGTTCGGTAGCGGCGACGGAGGGACAAAATGGCCCCCCGTCTGTGGAGGTTTGTGCGCCGCTTCCATCGGCTCTGTCTACGCCGCGCGTGAGGCGTCTCCACAACGAGCCTGTCTGTCGTGGGGACGCGCGACCTCCGGCGCGGCCCTCATGGACCAATCGGTGACCTTGCGGTGGAATATTTTACCGATGGATCGGTTTACACTGGTATTAGTCAAATCAGACGACGCTATCGATTTCGATCCCCGTGCGGTTTCCGGGTCGCCGGCGACTGCGGGGAGGGGGCAGCATGAGCGGACGAGTACTACCGGTAGTTCCCGCGGAGCACAAAGTAGCCGATGTGCTGCTGCCGTGGTTCGTGAACGGCACCTTGGACAAGGACGAGCTTGCGTTTGTAGAGCAGCATCTCAGCGAGTGCGTGCGTTGCCAGCGTGAGGTCCAGTGGCTGCGCGAGCTTCGCGCGGCTTGCGTCGATGGAGAAGCAGCGCCGGGCGCCTCTGCTGTTTTCCGCAATCTGCGTCGCCAGCTTGACGAGCCGCGCACGGGGCGAGGCAAAGTAGCGTCCCTGAGCAAGCTTTGGAGACGGGCTCCGTCCTGGTCGCGATGGGCCATGGCGGCGCAACTGGCGGCGATCGTCGCGCTGGGAGCCGTGCTGTTGCCGTCCACGGACGGCCTCGTCCCGTACCGGACCCTCGGTGCGCGGAGCGCTGATGCGCCGACCGGCAGCCTGGTCGTTGTCTTCGATCCGACCACTCCTGAGTCAGAGCTCCGCCGGATGCTGCGCAAGGCGGGAGTCCGCGTCGCGGACGGGCCGACCCAGACGAATGCATACGTCCTCAAGGTCGCGGCGGAACAACAGGTCGAGGCGGTGCAAGCCTTGCGCGCGGAGCCCGCCGTGGTGCTGGTCGAACAGCTCGATCGTGCCGAAGCCCGTTGACGGCGACGCGCACATCGCTCCTGGTCTTGCTGTCGCTGTGCGCGGTGGCGTGTGCGCGGCTGGATCGTGTCACCGCCACCCCGGTCGACGATGGTTCCACCGAGCGGCAAGTCCTGGTCATGTTGCGTTTGGCGCCGCCGCACTTTCGCCCCGATGTGGCCTATGGCGGCAGCTACGACGCGCGCGCCGGAGGCAGCGCCCGACGACGGATTGCCGAAGCGATTGCCAGCCAATATAGCCTGACGATCACCAACGACTGGCCCATGCAGGCTCTTGGAGTCGATTGCTTCGTCATGCAGGTGGGCAGCAACGCGTCGCTGCCGCGACTGGTGGAACAATTGTCGCTTGACCCGCGGGTAGAGTCAGCGCAGTCCATGAACTTGTTTCGTGTGCTCGCCCACAACGATCCCCTTTATCCGCTGCAACCCAGTGCCAAACTCTGGCATCTGGCCGAGCTTCACAAGATCACCACGGGCCGGTACGTTCGGGTGGCGGAGGTCGATACCGGAGTAGAGCTCGACCACCCGGACCTAAGCGGTCGAGTAGCCTTGGCGCGAAATTTCGTCGACGGTCGCCAAGACGTCGCAGAAGAACACGGAACCGCGGTCGCCGGAATCATCGCCGCCCGAGCCGACGATCGCCTGGGCATCGCCGGAATTGCGCCGGAAGCCAAATTGATGGCACTGCGTGCCTGTTGGCAGGAGCTACCCGGGCGCGCCGATGCGGCGATTTGCAGCAGCTTTACCCTGGCGAAGGCGCTGCACTTCGCTCTCGACGAGAATGCCCAGGTGATCAACTTGAGTCTCGGCGGACCGCGCGACCGACTTCTGGAACGCTTGCTTGATGCCGCAATGACGCGCGGCATTACAGTTGTCGTCGCCGCCGACCCAGGTGTCCGTGATGGCGGCTTTCCCGCATCGCACCCCGGCGTGCTTGCCGTCGCGGGCGATGACGCGCACGATGTACCGGTAGGCGTCCTGCTAGGACCTGGGCGAGACATTCCGACAACGATGGTGGGTGCCAAGTGGGGCTTTGTTGCCGGCTCATCGTTTGCTGCGGCCCATCTGACCGGCCTTGTGGCGCTGTTGCGGGAGCTCGCACCCAACCTGCGGCCGCAGCAGATCCGGGAGGCGCTGGCAGCTCAGGCGATTCCGGCGCTGGCGGGCGACCATCGCGCTATTGTCGATGCCTGTGCGGCCGTCGCGAGAATAGCTGGAACTTGTGCCTGTGCGTGTGCAGTGGCAGGTGACACGAAGTCTCCGCCGCCCCTCTAAGGGCGGTGTGTTCCGCCACGCCGTCGCTCTCTGGTTCGCGTTAGTTGCCGCCAACGTCTCCGCCCAGTTTTCGGGCAGCTTGATCCTGGTCTCGGATTACCGGTTTCGAGGTGTTTCGCTGAGTCACAACAACCCCGCTGCGCAGCTCGGTGCCGTTTACGATGATGCCCGGGGCTGGTACGCCGGTGCATTTGCCTCTACCGTTCAGTTTGCCGAGCCGTCGTCGAGTCGAGAGCTGCAGACAATTGCTTTCGGCGGGTATGTCTGGCGCTTTGGCTCCGGGCTGAGTTCAGAAGTTGGCGCGGATTATTCCGCCTTTACCGGCCCCGGTGGCTATAGCTATCCGGAAGTGTACTGGGGCATCGCATACGAGAATCTCAGTGGGAGACTGTATTACGCGCCACGTTACTTTGTGCACGACTCGGATGCCATTTACGGCGAAGTAAACGGCGCGCAACCCCTGCTCGATCGTGTTCGCCTGCTGGCTCACGCGGGTGTCTTGCGCAACAGCACCGAAAATTTCTATACGGGTCGGTCGGTCCATCACGTGTTCGATGCCCGGCTCGGCGTGGGAGTCGATTTCGATCAATTCAGTGTCCAGCTCAATTGGGTAGGGAGCAGTTCCGCGAACGCGACTTATCCGGCCGAAACGGTGCCGTGCTGAGCCTGTCCCGATCGTTTTAGACGGCAAACCGCATCGCAGGCCGGGCCAAGAAGTCGGCGGCGTGTGCAGCAGCGACAGCGTCGTGCGGCTCCTTTCCCGGTTCAAACAAAGGTGCGATGATTAAAGATCAACCGCGCTAGCCAAGCGCCGTTGCACCGGGGAGCCGTTGCCATGTTCCGAATCTTTTTTCTTTTCGTCACCTGGTTCGCCCTTGCGAGCGTCGACGCGGCCGAGTATCCCGCACCTGCGCAAGGCGATTTCGTCGTCCAGAATTTTCGCTTCGCCTCCAATGAGAAATTGCCGGAGCTCCGCCTTCATTACCGGACGATCGGCACGCCGCAACGCGATGCGCAAGGGCTAGTTCGCAACGCAGTCCTCATCCTGCATGGTACGGGCGGGAGCGGCGCGCAGTTCATTCGGCAGGAATTCGCAGGCTCGCTGTTCGGCGCCGGCCAGGCGCTCGATGCGGGTCGCTATTTCATCATTCTTCCCGATGGCATCGGGCACGGGCAGTCGAGCAAGCCGAGCGACGGCCTGCACGCGGCATTTCCCCACTACGGCTACATCGACATGGTCGAGGCCCAATACCGGTTGCTCACCGACGGTCTGGGCGTCAATCATTTGCGCCTCGTCATGGGAACCTCGATGGGCGGCATGCAGACGTGGCTATGGGGCGAGCGCTATCCCGGCTTCATGGACGCGTTGATGCCGCTTGCGAGCCTGCCCACGCAAATTTCCGGACGTAACCGTGTCTGGCGCCGCGTCATCATCGATGCGATACGCAGCGACGCGGACTGGCGCGGTGGCAACTATGCGTCGCAGCCGCCGAGCCTCCATACGGCGGCCGAAATGCTGTATTTCATGTCCAGCAATCCGCCGCTGCGCCAGCAACAGATGCCAACGCTCGCGAAAAGCGATTCGGCGTTGGACTCGGCGGTCGAATCGTTGATGAAGACGAGCGATGCAAACGATATGCTGTACCAGCTCGAGGCTTCGCGCGACTACGACCCTGGTCCCGATCTCGAAAAGATTCGCGTGCCGCTGATGGCAGTCAATTCCGCGGACGACCTCATCAACCCGCCCGAGCTTGGCATTCTGGAGCGTGAGATCAAACGCGTTCCGAAGGGACAGGCGATAGTCCTTCCCTTGAGCCCGGAGACGCGCGGCCACGGCACCCACACCATCGCGACGGTGTGGAAGCAATATCTCGAGGAGCTGCTGGCTTCGTCCGCGCGATCGAATTGACAGCGAATCCGTCGAAGGCTTTTACCGTTTTTCCGACGCTGTCCACTGAATTTTCGTTGTCCTCGGAAAATATGCAAACTAGTCGATGTCTTTTGTCGCTAACAGTTCTTGTCGGCGCCGCGGCGCCGGCGGCCAACGCATAATGTCGGCACCCGCGTTCCGTAGCATGCAATGAG
>VBDA01000278.1:5532-5958 GCA_005883655.1 Betaproteobacteria bacterium
CCGTCTACGAAATTCAGATGACCGGCGTTCATGGCAGAGGCAGGAGCTCGCCGCGAGACGCCTGTATCAGTCCTGCCGCCGTTTGCTGTGCGATCGCTCTTGCGGCGATGTCCTTCGCCGCGAGCGGCGCGGATCCCAATAAAGTCCTGCACGTGGCGCTTGTCGCGCCGGAAACCGGGTTCGATCCGCAGGCAGCGAGCGACTTGTATTCGACCTACGTCGATCGGGAGATCTTCGATCCACTATACAAGTACGATTATCTGGCGCGGCCGTACAAGGTAATTGCCAATACAGCCGCGGCGCTGCCGGACATTTCCGCCGACGGCCTGACATGGACCATCAAGCTGCGGCCGGGGATATATTTCTCCGACGATCCGGCATTCAAGGGAAGCAAGCGCGAGCTTAGTGCGGCCGATTACGTGTACG
>VBDA01000279.1:0-1097 GCA_005883655.1 Betaproteobacteria bacterium
TCCCCGTTTCCGAAGTATCGGCAGCGATCTCGAAGACTTCTGGTGGCACCGGGCACCCCAGGCGGGGCAAATGCGCGCCAAACGCATCCCCGAAACATAATGACGAAGTCATAAGGCTGGCATGACCCCCTAATGACAGCGTCATAAGTCCGGCGCGACGCGTCGAGCGCCGACGGACAAGCGGTACGAGGTTTGGCGCGGGCTCGATCTGCGGCAGCCGGTCGGCGATGACCGGGCCACGGGAATTTGTGCCGCGCAGCGGCATCCGTCATCTCGCCGCAGGGCAAGACGTGAGTCCGATGGCCGGACTAGTACGTGACCCAGCTCGCCCAGCAGCTGCCACCCGCGCCTGCACATGCGACCGGCTGTCGTGGCCGCACGAAGTTCACACAGGCGCCACGTTCGGCGCGAACAGCAACTCCTGCACTGCGCTCGGGGGAAGTGGCCGAGCCAGCCAGTAGCCCTGGCCGACCGGCACTCCCAGTTGTTTGAGCCGACGCAGCTGATCGTGCGTCTCGATGCCTTCGGCAATGACCAGCTTGTTCAGCGACCGTCCAAGCAATAGCACGGCTCGAACGATTTCGACATTCTGTGGGCTCTTGTGCATGCCGATTACGAATGAGCGGTCGATCTTCAGGCAATCGAAGGGTAACGTGCTCAAGTATGCAAGCGAGGAGTAGCCGGTGCCAAAATCGTCGATGCCCAATTTGACACCCAGATCGCGCAGGTCGGTGAGGGAGCTCAGCGCCCGTTCGCGCTGTTCCATCAGCGTGCTCTCGGTGATTTCCAGCGTCAGCATGCGTGCCGGCAGACGATGACGTTGGAGCACAGTGCGTACGTGCGGCACCAGATGCGGCTGCGCCAAATCCTTGCCCGACACATTCACGTGCATTACCAAGTCGTCGAGATGCGGTCCCTGTCTCCGCCAAGCAGTGAGTTGTCGCACGGCTTCATCGATGGCCCAAGCCGTGACCGCCCCGATGCAGCCGGTTTCCTCGGCCAGCGCAATGAAGACGCCGGGGCTGATGGCGCCACGCACCGGATGCAACCATCGCGCCAAGGCTTCGAAGCCGACCAGACGCTGGGGTTCCAAGTCA
>VBDA01000279.1:1189-4588 GCA_005883655.1 Betaproteobacteria bacterium
CATCGAACAAGACTAAGCGACCCTTGCCGTCGGCCTTGGCTTTGTACATTGCGAGGTCGGCGTCGCGCAGCACTTCGTCGGGCTCACGATAGCCCAGGTCGCTGAACGTGATGCCGATGCTTGCCAGTGGCCGGACCTCGGTGCCGTTGATGCAGACGGGTTCCTTCAGTGCCTCGAGCAATCGCTCGGCGAGTACCACGACGTCCGATTGGTGTTGGGTTTCCTCAAGCAGGATGGCGAACTCGTCGCCGCCGAGGCGGGCGACCAGATCCTTTGGCCGGACGCAGGCGATCAGTCGGCGCGCCGCTTCCTTCAGCAATTCGTCGCCTGCCGGATGGCCAAGATTGTCGTTAACGAGCTTGAAGCGATCGAGGTCCAGGTACATCACGGCGAAGCTGAAGCGGCGGTCCAAACGACTGCGCTCGACCGCCACGCTCAGGCGCTCTTGAAAGCAATTGCGATTGGCCAGGTCAGTCAGGGTGTCGTGGTAGGCGATGTGGCGCAGCTCGCCCTCGGCGCGTCGCCGCGACGTGATGTCGTGCAGTTGGAAGATCAGCCCGGCGTCGGTGGTCGCGTGGTCGTCGAAGCGCGAGCAATGCAGCGACACCCAGGTCTCGCGCTTGTCTGCGCCCAGGCAGCGCAACTCGATCGAGACCGTGTCCTCACGCCGCTCCGCCACGCCCGCCACGTGGCGTTCCAGCAGCGTGGCATCGCCCGGCTGCAGCAGTTCGCTGAACGCTCGCCGCAACACTTGAGCTTCGTTGTAGCCCAGCAGCGCGTACAAGGCTTGATTGGCCTGCAGAACCACACCTTGGGATGACACGATCGCCATGCCGATCGACGCCTGTGTAAATGCCGAATGAAAACGCTTCTGGTTCTGTTCCGCCTCCAATTCCGCCGCGGCAAGACGGGCCTCCTGCGCCTCGTCTTCGGCGATGCGCCGGCGGAAATGGGCGCGCAGCAAGGCCAGCGAGACGCCAATGACGAGCACGCCCACCGCGGCCGCCGAGCGACCGAACTGCTGCGCATTGAGTGACAACAGGCCGGCCAGCACTGCCGAGACGAGGTACAGCGCGCCGACCCAGCTCGTCCTGTCGAACCATTCTTGCGGTGTCAGCCGCATGCCGCGCTTCAGGCAGACGATCTGCATCAGCGTCGTCGTGCTGACTACGAAGTATGCGAGCACAGCGACGGCGAGCGCGGCCAAGTGGGCCGCTGCGTGCGGCAGGCCATGATCCTGTAGCCATGGCTGCGCTATATCGAGAAGCGAGCCGCCGATAGTCATGCCGATCGCCGCCGCGCACAGGCTCGCGACGCGACTGCTGAGACGCGAAGAACTGCGGCTGGCGGCGATCAAAGCCTCGAGACTTGCTGCAAGCACCGCCGCCGACGTGCCGTGCAAGGCCAGCAGCAGAAAGATGACTATGTCGCCGGTGGCGATCGAGTGCTTGCTGCGCGGGATCTGAATCGGAAATGCTGCCGCGGTCGCAGCGATGGCGCTCCAACCGAGGATCTGCCACAACTCCCTCGCCTCCAGTTGTGCCAGTCGCACGCCCGCCAGGGCCAGCGCCCACGCGCCGATCAGCGCCAGGGCGAGCCAGAAGCGTGCTGCAGCAGGGCTATAGTCGTGCAGATGGGCACGGCAAAAGCCGACCCACCAGCGCACGTCAATGCCGCCGCCCGCTGAGTTCGTGGTCATTCATGAGATGTGCCGCCCAAGTACCGCCGCGCAGCGCCGGGTCACGGTTCTCCGCTCAGGCTGGGATCGGCAACTGATGCCGGATCCCTCACGCTCTCGCTGAGCACGAAACCTTCACTCAGTACGAAGCCCTCGCTGAGCACGAAACCTTCACTCAGCACAAAGCCCCCGCTGAGCACGAACCCGCTGCCCGTCGCGGCTTGATTGGCCCATGTCGAGGCCGGCAGGAACAGGCCGCCCGCGAGCGTGGATTGCGCCAGATTGCCGTCGATCCAGACGACGCCGGCGGTGATCAGATTCTGGTTGGAGACGCGGCCCTCGACAATGGATCGCGGGACTGTCGTCAATGGCCAGTAGAGCACGGTGCTGCGGAGCACGAGTTGGCGGGTCCAGTTCAGCGTCGGGTCGTAGATCGGCTGGAACCGCGTGAACAGCACGTCGCCCGACAGCAGATGGTTGCCACCGGCAACGACGAGGCGTCCCCAGTTGAAGGACTGTCCGTTAATGGTGGATTGCGGAAGCGGCAGCCGTTGCCCGCTGGCCAGCAGCGGGTCGCCGGCACGCAGCGTGCCGGCCGCCAATGCCGGGCCGATGTCGGTGCGCAGTGCCGCAGCGAGCCGGACCGCACCTTCGATATTCAATTCACCGACGCCCTGCTCCAGCAGGTTTGCACCGGGCAGCGGCTGTGCCGTGTATTGCAGGATCGCTTTGACGAGCGGTGGCGTCAGCCCGGGGTTGACCTGCAGCAGCAGCGCCGCCGCACCTGCCACCACCGGCGCAGCCACGGAGGTCCCGCTCAGTTGCATCAGTGTTCGATTCGGAGCCTGGGCCGCTCCGGGAACGTTCGCCAGTTGCGGATAGGTGGTGACCAGTCGGTTCCAGGTGCTGCGCTGGCCGAAAATGTCTGCCGACAGCGCACCGATGATGCGATTGCCAGGCGCCACAAGGTCAGGCTTCAGCAGATTGTCGATCCACGGTCCCTCGGGCAGCACGGTGCGGCCGCGAGTCGGGCCGCGCGAACTGAAGCCGGCCACGGTATCGTCGGTGCGCGTGGCGGTGGCGTGCAGATTCGTCGCCCCCACGGTGATGACCGATGGGTCGTGGCCGGGAGAACCCACAGCCCCATAGACCTCGCGCCCGTCGGCGGTCTTTCCGGCATTTCCTGCTGCGACCACCACCACGATGCCGGCGGCCACCGCCCTGCGCGCAGCATGAGCCAGCGGGTCGGTGATGAAGGATTCGGTCGACCCGGCCGCGAGACTCAGATTCATCACGCGGATGTTGAGCTGGCGCGCATGCTGGATTACCCAATCGATGCCGGCGATCACGTCCGCGACGTTGCCCACACCGTTTTCGTTCAGCACGCGGACGTCATAGAGGTCGGCATTCGGGGCCGTGCCGGACGTATCCGGCCACTGGTAAGCGCCGCTTCCGGCGGCGATGGATGCCACATGGCTGCCGTGGCCGTACGGGTCCGGCAGCGTGACGCCCGGTTGCAGCAGCAGCGAGAGCAAAGGCGTAAAGTTCGTGCCGTTGAGCAGAGTTGACACCAGCGCTGATAGGTCGAGGCCTGCGACCCAGCCGGCGCCGGCCTTGCCGACCTGCACGAAGTCGATCGCCTGGCGCACGCGGGTGTGGGGCAAGAGGCCGAGCAAGCCGCTGCCCGACACGCTCTGGTGGCTGTAGGCGATGCCCGAGTC
>VBDA01000250.1 GCA_005883655.1 Betaproteobacteria bacterium
GCTCGTCGGCGGCGGCAGCGACCCGAGGCCGGGCGAGATCTCGCTCGCGCATTACGGAGTATTGTTTCTCGACGAGCTTCCTGAGTGGGATCGCAAGGTGCTCGAGGTGCTGCGCGAGCCGCTCGAGTCGGGGAAAATTCATATCTCGCGGGCCGCGCGGCAGGCGACCTTTCCGGCGAGATTTCAGTTCATTGCGGCGATGAATCCCTGCCCCTGCGGCTACCTCGGCCATCCGAGCGGCAAATGTCGCTGCTCCCCCGATCAGATCGCACGCTACCGGGCGCGCATCTCCGGGCCGTTGCTGGATAGGATCGATTTGCAGATCGAGGTGCCGTCGCTGCCGGACGACGCGCTGCCTGCGCGGCATGGCGGCGCCGGCGACGGAGAACCTTCGGCGGTCGTTCGAGAGCGCGTCGCGCGGGCCTCGGCGCGTCAACGCGCGCGACAGGGCAAGTCGAACAGCTTGCTGCAAACCCGCGAACTGGAGCGGTGGTGCATGCTCGATGCCGAAAGCGAGGCGCTGCTCAAGCGGGCATTTGCGCGGCTATCGCTCTCGGCGCGGGCCTATCATCGCATCCTCAAGGTTGCGCGCACCATTGCCGATCTCGCCGCCGCGGATGCGTTGTCCGCGGATCATGTCGCGGAGGCGATAAGCTATCGGCGCCTGGATCGCGCCTGAAGCGCGGCCTGGGATCCGTTTTTATCCCCGGCGGTTGGCGGACCAACTGCAAAACTCTCGAACGCACCATGACGACCTTTGACGGTTCCCCTCTTGGCAAGGCGACAGATTATCCGGACCGCTACGATGCTTCGCTCCTGTTTGCAGTGCCCCGCGCCCCGCAGCGTGCGGCACTTGGCATCGAAGGAAATCTGCCCTTCTTCGGATGCGACGTTTGGAACGCCTACGAAATCACGTGGCTGGATCTGCAAGGCCGACCGCGACTCGCGATCGGCGAATTCCGGGTCAGGGCCGAGTCGCCGGCGATGATCGAATCCAAGTCGCTCAAGCTTTATCTCGGCTCGTTTGCCCAGGAGCCTCTCGCGTCCGCCACGGCGCTTCGCGAGCGCATCGCGGCCGATTTGAGCCGCGTGTGCGACGATGAAGTTGCGGTCGCATTGACACCGAGTGTGACCTTCGAGGCGGCGGTCCCGCAGCGCGTAGCTTCGACCAGAAGCGAGTCGATCGACGAAACCGACGTGACCATCGAAGCTTCGCATCCCGATCCTGCGCTGCTGGCGCATGCCGAAGTGCCCATCGACGAGTCGCTCTCCTCGTCGCTGTTTCGATCGACGTGTCCGGTGACCGGTCAGCCCGATTACGCCGACGTATTCATTCGCTACCGCGGTCCGCGGATCGATCGTGCCGGCCTGCTGCGATACTTGGTCTCGTTTCGCCGACATGCCGCGTTTCACGAAGCCTGCGTGGAGCGAATATTCGTCGACATCGCAAATCGCTGCCGACCGGAAAGGCTCAGTGTCTACGCGCGGTTCATGCGCCGCGGGGGCATCGACATCAATCCATTCCGAAGCAATTTCGAGCAGGCACCGCCGGACAACATGCGTACACAGCGACAGTAGCCGCCCGGCGGCCTTCGATCGCCCAGCACCGACCTTTGCGTGCCGACGGGTTTGACGGACCGGTGAAGGTGCCCGTGTCGAAGCAAATATCGAGCGAATTCCTGACTCGGTCCCTTAGCGCGAATTCGCCGGCAGGACGAAGGGTGGCGCGACCGACGCCGCCGCCACAATGGCGGGGCCGGGATTGGTACCGAACGTGGCGCCGGCGACAATCGACGGTGCGTTAACGCATACCGCGAGGGCGAAAGCGGCAATGGCCAGCGCCAGGATCGCAAGAGGCGCTTCTATCCAGCGCGACCGACCGGAACTCATGCCCCTATCGGCCTTCTCCAAAAAGACCCCGCGACCGCGCGAGGCTCGCGCGGCGCGGGTTGGAGGGAAGCGGAGAGCGGAATGTTCGCGAGCATGCCCAAGACTCCCCGCTGGCGATCCGGCAACGCTCGGAGCCCGTTGCGCCATGCCCTGCAGCACTGGCGATGCGACTTGGGAGCTACTCTGGGTGCGTTTCTCGAGGTTCTTGTCCATGGTCTTCTTTCATCGGACTGCTGAGCCCGTCAGCCGAGCTCATGGACGCAATACTGCGCGTCTGCCGGCAGCAAGGCATGTGCACATTGCCTACTACAAATGCAGAATATTCACGAACGTCACAGGCGGGCGCTACAAGGGGTCGGCCGGGCAACCGGCGCTCGACGGACTTATGCTATAAACATAGTCGAATCCAACGTGCCCTGGCGCCAGAGCGAATGACCGATTCCGGTGCGATCGCGTGCAGGTCCAGCTCCTCGGGAAGGCCATACCAGGCATAAATACGCACGGTGGCCGAGATCGTTGGAACGCGGTGGCGCCCGCACTTTCGAACCGCCACCCTTCGTGGGGAAACGGTGACCAACGAATTCACACTCACCCAGACGCAAACGCAGCCGAGCGGGGGGGCATCGGCCTTCGCCGACGCGGACCGTTGTGCCGCTTGGTTGCGGACAATACCTCTTACCAATATCCCCCGTTATTACGAAGCCATCCTCGGCCAGCTAAAGCGCTTAGCAGAGGTCGACGTCGCCCCACGCGAGCGGGCGCGCATCGCCGAAATCGTGCGCGAACCGGTTATGTTCCTGCATACCGAGCTGGCACGCCGTTACGCGGGCAAGCCGCAACCCGCCGCGGAACGTGAAAACGATGCGGCGGAACAAGCGCTTGTCTTGTGGCATGCGCTGTGGAGTCAGTACTCAGCCTGCCTGAAGCCCTTGCTCGAAGGCGATCCCGATCTTCAGGGGGTGAAGGCAAAGGTGCTTCAGCGAGGACTCTGGGTCGGCAAGCAGTTGATGTTGGTCTATGGGTTCGCACGCCGTCTTCCCGCGCCGGCGGTATGGCAGGAGCTGCATGCGTATTACCGCCTGGCGGAGGTTCTCGATTGTGCCGTCACGGCGGTATCCGATGAGCTTATGCCAAACGCAGTCGGAGTCTCGTGCTACTCCACCTATTGTCACGCGCTGCTGCTGGATCTTGCCGATCCGTGCGCAATGACGGTGCGTCAGATCGAGTTAACCGACCGGTGGCTGTCTATGTGGGCGCGCAAGGTTTTCCCCTACGCCGAACAGCGCGAGACCGAGGGTCCCCTGATCGTAATCGATCTGGAGGCAGCCACTGGCGCTGTGCTCTTGGCGGCGGGCCCGCGGAAAGCAGGCGAGGCGACACGCTACGGCTATCCGGCCAAGCTCGTTACCAGCGTCCGGGGCCGGCTCAAGCGACTGGCAAGCGGAGCGAATCCGGCGGGGCTGCAGTTAGGCCCCGATACTGGCGTCGAAGCTTGCACTGCGCTTTTGACCTATCTCGATTCGCGTTGGTACGCGCTACCGGCACGACACACCGGCGGTGACGCGCCTGCCACTGTCGAGCTTTGCGCCGGCGGTCTGGGAGCGGCGTATTTCCGCATCGGCGGACGCACCTTCAATAGCGCGGAGCTGCTGGGCCGGCTCTCCTACCAAGGCACGCAGCGTCTCGCCACGCTTGCCGCCCTGACGAATTACGATCGCAACAAGGGAGAGGCCGACAAAATCTGGGCGTGGGAATCGTGGGAGGGCCATTTCGACTGGACGGCCGGAACGTTGCGCCGAGTCGGAACCGGGCCTCACCGCTGGCACCTCGACCAGCTGGTCATCCTGCGCGGCGAGGATCGTATCCGCTGCGGTTACATCACCCGTGTTGCGCTCGATAATGATGGCGAGCTGACGGTCTCGTTGAAGCTTTGGCCGGGTTCCGCCACCGCGATTGCCGTTGGGGCACTGACGACGATGCTGGTCGAGGAGCCGCCGGCGCCTGCGCTTACGCTGTCCGCGAGCCCGGACGAAAAAGGATGCATCGTCGTGCCCCCGCGCACGTTCAGTGCCGGCCGTGTGCTGCGATCGCTTGCCTCCGGCCCCGACCGCAGGCTTCGCCTGACGCGGCTTATCCAGCGTGGCGCCGACTTCGAACGCGCGGCGTTCGAGGAAGTGGCGCGTTAAGACTTGCCGGTTGCATGAATCGACTGGCGGGCGAGACAAGCCCGTATCTGCGACAGCACGCGGCCAATCCGGTCGATTGGTACCCCTGGGGCGACGAAGCCCTGGCGCGGGCCAAGCGCGAGAATCGGCCGATACTACTGTCGATCGGCTACTCGGCCTGCCACTGGTGCCATGTCATGGCCCACGAGTCATTCGAGGACCAGGCGGTTGCCGATTTGATGAATGGCCTGTTCATCAACGTCAAGGTCGATCGGGAGGAGCGGCCCGACCTCGATCAGATCTACCAGGCTGCGCACGCGATGCTGACCCGGAGAAGCGGCGGCTGGCCGCTGACGATGTTCCTGACGCCCGAGCAGGAGCCGTTCTTTGGCGGGACCTATTTTCCGAAGACGTCTCGCTATGGGCTGATCGGCTTTGCGGATCTCCTGCCGCGGATTGCCGGCGCGTATCGCGAGCAAGGAAGCGCCATCGCGGAACAGAATGCGCGGCTGCTCTCTGCGCTTCGAATGACCAATCCCGAACCGCCGGAAGCAGCGGAAGCCTTGCCGGTAAACGCAACAAAACTTGCGGTCTCGGCGCTGTCGAGCTCGTTCGATCCTGTGTATGGCGGCTTTGGCGCCGCGCCGAAATTTCCCCATGCAACCGAGCTCGACCTTTGTCTGCGCCACTACGCGCTGCAAAACGATCCCCGCTCGCGCGAGATTGTCGAAGTGTCGCTTTCACGCATGGCCGATGGCGGGATCTGCGACCAGCTGGCCGGTGGCTTCTGCCGCTACAGCGTCGATGCCGAGTGGACCATTCCGCATTTCGAAAAAATGCTTTACGACAACGCGCTGCTACTCGCGCTTTACGCCGACGCGTGGCGGGCAACAGGCTCGGAAGGCTTCGCCCGCACGGCAACGGGCATCGTCAGCTGGCTTCTCGAGGAGATGCGCTCGCCGGAAAAAGGCTTTTATTCGAGCCTCGACGCCGACAGTGAGCACGAGGAGGGAAAGTTCTATGTCTGGACGCCGGATGAGGTGCGTGCGTTGCTCGATGCTGATGAATACGTCGTCGCGGCCGCGCATTGGGGTCTCGGCGACCCGCCGAATTTCGAGCATGAAAGCTGGCACCTGCGCGTGGTCGCCTCCCTCGCCGACGTTGCCCGCACGCTGTCGTTAGCACTGCCCGACGTTGAGGCTCGCATCGACAGTGCCCGCGCCAAGCTGCTCGCGGCGCGCGCTCTTCGCATTCGCCCTGGGCGCGACGAGAAGCTACTCACTTCATGGAATGCGCTGATGATCGCGGCGCTCGCCCGAGCTGCGCGCGTCTTCGACCGGCCAGCATGGCTTACCGCGGCGCGAGAGGCCGCCGATTTCATCCGCGCCACGATGTGGCGCGACGGCAAACTCCTGGCGACCTACAAGGACGGGCGAGCGCACCTGAACGCCTATCTGGACGATCACGCGTTCATGCTGGCGGCGCTGATCGAGCTGATGCAGACCTCGTTCCAGCGAGGCGATCTCGATTGGGCAACCGAGCTTGCGGACTCGTTGCTCGCGCGATTCGAGGATCCGGCCGGCGGCGGATTTTTCTTCACCAGCCACGATCACGAAGCGCTCATACATCGCCCCAAGCCCGGTCACGACAATGCGACGCCCGCGGGCAACGGCATCGCGGCACAGGCGCTGACGACCCTGGGTCATTGGCGCTCGGAACCCCGTTATCTCGACGCCGCGGAGCGGACGGTCCGAGCCTTTGCTCGGGAGCTTGGCCACGAGCCCACAGGCTTCGCGTCGCTGCTGATCGCGCTGGATGGATGCGCGACGCCGACGACGACGGTATTGCTGCGCGGCGATGCCACCACTTGCGCGGCGTGGCAACGTGCGGTGGAACGCGAATATCGGCCGGCCGTTCATACACTCGATCTGTCGGTCCAGGCGAGTTTGCCTGGCACGCTTTCCAAGCCGCACGAGGCGCTCGCAGGCCATGAATCCGCGACTGCGTGGATCTGTCGCGGCACGACCTGCCTGCCGCCGATTCATTCGCTCGCCGCGCTCGAGACTGCGCTCGACAGTGCAGATTGAAAGCTCGTTTAGCACTTGTCGCGCCGGGTGCGCAGTCTGCGTTTTCGTGGCAGCCGATTTTTCCCGATTGCTCCATCAAGCTCACCGGAGGTTGCATGACACGTTACCCGCTTTGGCAAAGCATTTTCTTCTTGGTTGCTCTGTTCGTCGCGCAAGCGGCCGACGCCGCGCTCGACAATGCCTCCGCGCAGGCAATGATGCAAAAGAGCGGTTGCGCGGCGTGCCATGCCATCGACAAGAAGGTCGTCGGCCCGGCCTATCAGGATGTCGCCGCCAAGTACAAGGGCGATAAGGATGCGCTCGCCAAACTCTCCGACAAGGTGAAGAAGGGCGGCGTCGGCGTTTGGGGCGAGGTCCCGATGCCACCCAATGTTCAGGTATCGGACGCCGACATCAAAGATCTCGTCGGCTGGATTCTGACGCTGAAAAAGTGATCGGCCATCGGCCGCTCAAGGAGCGCTCGACACACTGGATCGGCGCAACGCTCGCGCCAGCAGTCTCCTGGGCGCGAAAGGCGGCGCAGACAACAGCTGCGGCAGCGGTGCCGCAGCAGTGCTCAGGTTTCCATTTTGACAAGGGCCGGCTGCGCCGGTAAGCTTGGCGCTCCCGTGCAGGAGAGCGCAGTCGCGATTCCCATGTGGCTGCCGCCGAAGGCGTAACTCCCGCAATCGCTCAGGCAAAAAGGACTGCGCGGGCCGTAGCAAACCATCTGGAGAGCGGCTGACAGGCGAAGAGTCGATCAGCCCACCGAAGGGGCACCGGTGCTGCATCGTCGCGATGCGCACCGCAATCTCTCAGGTAAAAGGACAGACGGGGCGAAGCTCACGAATGGCTTCGCCCTCTTTTGTCGCCTGGGAAATGTCTTGCTGAAGCAGACCCCGCTCAACACCGTGCATCGCGCCGCCGGCGCAAGGATGGTCGACTTCGGCGGCTGGGACATGCCGGTGAGCTACGGCTCCCAAATCGAGGAACACCTTGCCGTGCGCCGTGATGCAGGCATGTTCGATGTCTCGCACATGCTCGCCGTCGACGTCGAGCCACGCAACGCAACTGACGACCCAAATGAGAACCCGAATGCGGTCGCAGGTGAGGGCGCGCGCGATTTTCTTCGCTACGCGCTCGCCAATAATGTCGACAAGCTGACTGTCGCTGGCAAGGCGCTGTATTCGTGCCTGCTCAAGCCTGATGGCGGCGTGCTTGACGACCTGATCGTGTACTTCTTAAGCGAGAACCGGTTTCGCATCGTCGTCAACGCCAGCACTGCCGACAAGGACGTTGCGTGGTTTCGTTCGCTCATTGACGAGCGCGGGGCGAAGCTCACGCTCAGGCCGCGACGCGATCTGGCGATGATCGCGGTGCAAGGACCGCGCGCGCGCGAACGCGTTTGGGCGGTGCTGCAACATCGGAACGCTGAGGCGAAAGCGGCGACCGAGCCGCTGAAACCATTTATGGCAGCGGAGGTCGGCGAGTATTTCATCGCCCGCACCGGGTACACCGGCGAAGACGGCTTCGAAGTCATGTTGCCGTCAACGCACGCGATCGAATTCTGGCAGGCGCTGGCCGCCGCGGGCGTCAGGCCATGCGGCCTGGGTGCGCGCGACACCTTGCGGTTGGAAGCGGGAATGAATCTTTACGGACAGGACATGGACGAGACGGTCAATCCGCTGGAGTCCGGTCTCGCGTGGACGGTCGATCTGGCGAGCGCGCGCGACTTCGTCGGCAAGACCGCGCTCCTCGCCCAAACGCCCACACGGCAACTGTCCGGCTTGCTGCTGGAGGATAAAGGCGGCGTGCTGCGCGCTCATCAGAAAGTACTGACCCGGGCTGGGGAGGGCGAAATCACCAGCGGAACATTCTCGCCGACGCTTGGCACGTCGATTGCGCTTGCAAGGCTGCCCGCGGGTGTAGCCGCGGGCGAGAGGGCGCAAGTGGAAGTCCGCGGCAAGGCGCTTGCCGCTCGCATTGTGAAACCACCGTTCGTGCGCCACGGCAAGAGCCTGCTCACGTCAATCAAGGAGAAGCCGCTATGAACGTTCCGACCAATCTTAAATACACCGCCAGCCACGAATGGATACGCAGCGAATCGGATGGGACGTTGACGATCGGCATCACCGATCACGCGCAGGAAGCGCTCGGCGATCTGGTGTTCATCGAGCTGCCGGCCATCGGTCGTAAGGTCAAAGCCGGCGAGACGTGCGCAGTGGTCGAATCGGTGAAGGCCGCCTCCGACATCTACGCGCCGGTCAGCGGTGAAATCGTTGCGGTCAACGAGCAAGTCGTTGCATCGCCGGAGATGATCAACGCCGATGCATACGTGCATTGGCTCTACAAGCTGAAGCCCGCGAATACCGCCGATGTCGCGTCCTTGCTCGATGCGGCGGCTTATACCGCAGCCGTCGGCGAGGAATGAGACGGCGATGAAATTCGATGAATCCGATGGCGCCGCCGCGTCGACCAGAATCTCGCTGACCGCGCTCGAGCAGCATCGTGGTTTCGTCGACCGCCACATCGGCACCAGCGACGAAGAGCAGGCAGAGATGCTCGAGTTGCTTGGCTATCCCACCCGCGCGGCGTTGATCGACGCCGTCGTGCCCGCCTCGATCCGTCAACGCGCGCCGTTGGCGCTCGCGGTAGCCAAGGGCGAGGAAGAGGCGCTTCATGAGCTCAAGCAGCTTGCGGCCAAGAATCGCGTGCTCAAGTCTTTCATCGGCCAGGGTTATTACGGTACCTACACGCCCGGCGTGATCCTGCGCAACGTTTTCCAAAACCCCGCGTGGTACACGGCCTACACGCCCTACCAGCCGGAAATATCGCAGGGCCGCCTCGAAGCCATGCTCAACTTTCAAACCATGGTCTGCGACTTGAGCGGCATGGCCATAGCGAATGCGTCGATGCTCGACGAAGCGACCGCGGCGGCAGAGGCGATGACGCTTTGCCAGCGCGCGGGAAAAAGCAGGAGCATGTCGCTCTACGTCGCGGACGATGTGTTGCCGCAGACCATCGACGTCATCAGGACCCGCGCGCAACCGCTCGGCATTACGCTTAAGGTGGGTCCCGCAATGGCGGCGGCCGATGCCGATTGTTTTGCGGCGCTGCTACAGTACCCGGGTGCGAATGGCGACGTGCGCGACTATCGCGCGCTCACCAAAGCTATCCACGCCAAGCGCGCGCTGGTGATCGCCGCCGCAGACTTGCTCGCGCTGACGCTGTTGACGCCTCCCGGCGAATGGGATGCCGATGTGGTCGTCGGATCGAGCCAGCGCTTCGGCGTGCCGATGGGTTTCGGCGGGCCGCACGCCGCGTTCCTTGCCACTCGCGACGAATTCAAGCGCAACCTGCCGGGACGGCTGGTTGGAGTAACGGTTGATGCCAACGGCCAGAGCGCTTTTCGGCTCGCGCTGCAAACGCGCGAACAGCACATTCGCCGCGAAAAGGCGACGTCGAATATTTGCACGGCGCAGGTGCTGCTCGCGGTGCTGGCGAGCATGTACGCCGTCTATCACGGTCCGCATGGGCTGGCGATCATCGCCCGCCGCGTTCATCGCCTGACGGGCGTTCTCAATGCAGGGCTCAAGCGGCTCGGGCTCACGGTGATCAATCCGACCTTCTTCGACACGCTGACGATCGAGACCGGAAAGCGCACCGCGGCCGTTCGCGAAGCCGCAGTGGCCCGCGGGGCGAATCTGCGCGCGGTCGATGAAGCGCATGTCGGCGTTTCGCTCGACGAGACGACCACGCGCGAGGACATCAAACTGTTGTGGACGATATTTGCGCCCCAGGGCGCGGCGTTGCCCGACTTTCAGTCGCTCGAAGCGACGACGGACGATGCGCTGCCGGCGAGCCTCGAGCGTATCTCGGGCTTTCTTACCCATCCGACGTTCAATCGCTATCATTCGGAGACCGAGATGATGCGCTACTTGCGGCGTCTCGCTGACAAGGATGTGGCGCTCGACCGCTCGATGATCCCGCTGGGGTCCTGCACCATGAAGCTCAACGCGGCCAGCGAGATGACGCCGGTGACCTGGCCCGAGTTTGCGTACCTGCATCCCTTCGCGCCGGCAAACCAGTCGGTCGGTTATCGGGAAATGATCGCCGGCCTCGAGCGGATGCTTTGCGCGGCAACGGGTTACGCGGCGGTATCGCTGCAGCCCAATGCCGGATCGCAGGGCGAATACGCCGGGCTTTTGATCATCAAGGCGTATCACGCCGCGCGCGGAGAGCCGCTGCGCAAGGTGTGCCTCATTCCAGCCTCGGCGCATGGCACCAATCCGGCATCGGCGCACATGGCGGGCATGAAGGTGGTCGTCGTCGCGTGCGACGACAACGGCAACGTCGATCTGGACGATTTGCGGGTCAAGGCCGAGGCTCACCGCGCCGATCTCGCGGCGATCATGGTCACCTATCCTTCGACCCACGGCGTGTTCGAGGTCGGGATCAAGCCGGTATGCGACATCGTGCACGCCAACGGAGGGCAGGTCTATGTCGACGGCGCGAACCTGAATGCGCTGGTTGGCCTGGCTTCGCCGGGGGAGTTCGGCGCCGATGTTTCACACCTGAATCTGCACAAGACCTTTTGCATTCCTCACGGTGGCGGCGGACCCGGCGTCGGACCGGTCGCGGTAGGCGCACATCTGGCGAGGTTCCTGCCCGCGCATCGAGCGCTGCCGGGGTTTCAAGACAAGGCCGCCGAGATGCCGTCCGAGCATATCGGTCCGGTGTCCGCGGCGCCGTACGGCAGCGCCAGCATCCTACCGATCTCGTGGATGTACATCACGATGATGGGCAGCGACGGCTTGAGAGCGGCGACCGAATCGGCGATTCTCGCGGCCAATTACCTCGCACGGCGGCTCTCATCGGATTTCCCGGTCCTGTACGCGGGAAGGCACGGACTGGTCGCGCACGAATGCATTCTCGACTTGAGACCGCTCAAGGAGACGAGCGGGATCACGGTCGAGGACGTGGCAAAGCGCCTCATGGACTACGGGTTTCACGCCCCTACCATGAGCTTTCCGGTCGCGGGAACGCTGATGGTCGAGCCGACCGAGAGCGAATCCAAGGTTGAGCTCGACCGCTTCGTCGACGCCATGCTGGCGATCCGCGAGGAAATTCGCGCCATCGAGGAAGGAAGGATAGACCGCGACGATAACCCGTTGAAAAATGCTCCGCACACCGCGGCAGCATTGCTGACAACGGAATGGAAGCACGGTTACAGCCGCGAGCAGGCGGCCTATCCGCTTGCCAGCTTGAAAGCGAACAAGATCTGGCCGTCGGTGGGCCGCGCCGACAACGTTTACGGCGACCGCAATCTGTTTTGCGCCTGCGTGCCTGTCGCGGAATACGCGTAGGTTTTCGCGCGTTGAAAGTTCTGGTCCTCGGCGCGGGCGTGATCGGAACCACGACCGCCTGTTTCTTCGCGAGCAAGGACACGACGTCACCGTCGTCGAGCGACACAGCGCGGCGGCGCTGGAGACTTCGTGCGATCAGCTTCCCTGCGTGAGAACCCAGACCACCGCCGCCAACCACGCCAGCGCGGCGCCTTGCAAATGATGGTCGGTGAGCAGGAGCCGGCTCGGGTCCTCGGCGGCGTATTGCCGGTCGAGCAAATACAGATAGCGGAAAAGGCCATAGGTGACGATCGGTACCGTGTAGACAAGGTTCGCGCTGCCGTGCAACGCGATCGTTTGCGGGCTGATGGTGTATAGGCTGTACGAAATCAGCGTTCCGCTGACGCACACGGTAATGAGGCGGTCGAGCAGTGCGGCCGAATATTCGGCAAGCACGGCGCGCCCCGAATCGCCATTGACCGCCACGAGCTCGGCGCGACGCTTGCCGAAGCCCAGCAACAGCGTCAGCATTAGACCGCACATCAGGAGCCACGGCGACGGCGCGATGCCCACGCCGAGCGTGCCGGCGAGCAGGCGAAGCAGGAAGCCGAGCGCGACCGAGATCACGTCGATGATCACCATCCGCTTGAGGCCCAACGAGTACGCCGCGTTCAGTACCAAATATGCAAGCAGGATTGCGACCAGCTCGACGCCCACCCACGTTCCGAGCGCAAAAGCCGCCAATGCGAGTGCGATGGACGTCGAGGCCGAGGCTGCGAGCGAGATCCGTCCGGCGGCGATCGGCCGATCGCGCTTCAGCGGGTGCGCGCGGTCGGCGTCGCGATCGTTCCAGTCGTTTCCAATATAGACCGCGCTCGCAAGAAAGCAGAAGGCGACGAATGCCGCGGCGACATGCGCGGCGAGCGATGGATCATGCCACGCATGCGCGAAGAGAAACCCCGCCCACACGAAGGCGTTCTTTATCCACTGCTGCGGCCTAACCGAGCGCCAATAATGCATAATCGTCCCCGTGTCGGGTCTCCTTTCAGACGCCGCGCCGCTTGAGCCGCACCTCGATTCCGGCATTATCGAACATCGGCGCTTTGCATCGACCCCGTGCCATCATGCCTGAGCGGACACGATTCGCAACCTTGCTCGCGTTCCTTCTGATCGGCATCGGTGCATTGCGGGTATTTGCGGTGGTCGGCGCCACGCCGCTTCTGGGTTACGCCAATCAATTCGACATGCGGCGGATCTCGGCGTGCGTCGGCCTATGGCCCGACCTGCCGCCGGCAGCACGGCTGCAGGCGCATCCCACGGCGCCGATCGCGCACTATGTGCGCGGCGAGCGCCGTCCCGACGAATGCTACTGGAGCAGTGAGCTCCTCTTCGTGGCGCCGGTCGCCGCGTCCCTGGCAGTAGGTGAAACGGTCGAGCTGCGCGTCATCGGCGTAATCAAAGCGGTGACGCTAATCGTGATTGCATTCGCACTCGGCGCCATGTTGCGACGGTGGCCCGCCGTTGCGCTCGTTCACGGCGCGGTGTTCGCGCTCGTCCTGTGCGATCCCATCGTGACCTTGTGGCTCAACACCCTGTACACCGAATTCACGGCGGTCCTCTTCGCGTATGCGAGCGTGGTTCTGGTGGTTGCCATCGTTATGCGCACAACCGCATCGGACGCGCCGTCGTCGCCGCAAATCGCCGCGCTGGCGATGAGCTTGATCGGTCTCGGACTGTCGCGGCAGCAGCATTTGTGGCTGCCCGCGCTCCTCGTCTTTCCGCTGGTGATCTCACTGTGGACGCGTGCTCGTCGCAGCACGCTGTTGCTCATCGCCGTGGTAGGCGCCATCGCCTTTGCGCAAGCGGAGCTCATCGGCCGCCATCCGACCATCGCCCAGGCGAACAACGCCGACGTCGTCCTGGGCGCGATCCTGCCCGCGTCCAAAGACGAGGCGCAGACCGCGAAGCGGCTGGGCCTGCCGGAACGCTGTCTGCGCTCGGTGGGCGCCACCTGGTACCAGCCCATGGGCGAGGCACTCGAGGCGACCTGCCCTGAAGCGCTGGTTATGCAAAGACGCAACCTCGCCGCATTGGTCGCGACCGAGCCGGCAACACTGTTGCGCGCCGTGCTGCGCGCCCTTCCACAACTGCAGGATTGGCAGCTGGCTTATCTTGGCAGTGTCGAGGGTTTGCAATACGCCGGCAGCGATTCGGTGCGCACTGCGGCGGGCGCCCTCGCGGGCGGTATCGGACCGCTGCTTGCGGAGCTTCCCTTGCCGGCATACCTGCAGATGTTGGCCGCCTCGGCTGCAATCTTCCTGGCGAGCGCGGTCGTTTGCGTGGTGGGCGCCGTGTCTCGCCGGTCCTCAGCGCTTGCTTTGACATTGTACGCGCTGACGGGCATCGCCTGGTACGCCATCCTGACCTCGATCTTCGGCGACGGCTACGTCGAGGTCGCGCGCCACGCGCAGCTTGCCGACGTCTCGCTGTATGCGAGCGCCGTAGTGCTCGCCGCAGCGCTCTTTGTTCCGCTGCTTGCGGTCTTCGGCATCGCGACCGGACGCGCGATCGCGGCTGCGGCAGGCGATAGGCGCCGGCGTGGCTTCTCAGGCGCCGCTACGCGACGCCATGATCATCACGCCCATGGCGTTCGGCGTCGTCGATCGCCCGCTGCAGAATAAGGTCCCGGCCGGCGACGTCGAATTATCGGGCTGGGCGATCGATCCGCACGGCGTCGCACGGGTGGAGTTGCTTGTCGACGGCGGCGCCATCTTTTCCGCTCGCTATGGTCTGCCCTACCTAGGCGCGCGCAATGAGCCGCTGGCGCTGTACTTCCCGGCTTATCCGAATACGGTGAACGCCGGTTTTACGATTGAGCTTCCTGCGCAAACGCTCGCACGCGGCGCCGCCGACGTCCGCACCGTCGTGATCAACTCGGTCGGAACCCGCACCGAGATCGATCGCAGGCAGCTGGTCACGGAATCGCGCTGAATGCGAAACCTGAGATGGTGCAGCGCCATTCTCGTGCTGGCGCCCTTCGTCGCCTGTGCGCTGGTGTACGTGCCGACTCTCTCCGGTGCATTGCTGAGCGACGATTACGCGGTGCTCGCGGCCTTGTCGGATTGGTCGCAGGAAGGACACCTGCTGCGCGCGCTTGTCTCCAAGTTTTACTCCGCGCTGGATTCGCCAAGTTTTTATTACCGGCCGCTTTCGATGGCGAGCTTCGGCTTCAATTTCACGCTGACAGGCGCCGATCCTTTCGCATGGCGTCTTACCAATCTGGCTTTGCATCTGGCGAGTGGCGCGCTGGTGTTTGCCATCGCTCGAAGGTTTTCGATCGAGTCCGGCGATCGGTCGAACACCGGACCGTCGATCGCCGTGGCTGTCTTTCTGCTGTTTCCCACCAGTCCCGAAGCGGTGGCGTGGGTTTCCGGGCGCTACGATCTTCTCGCGTTGCTGTTCATGCTGGCGACGCTCGTTTTTTTTCAGCGCGCGGCGCGATGGTATGACCGCTGGGGCGCCGCGGCGCTGTTGACCGCAGCCTGCGCATTGGCGAGCAAGGAATCGGCCGCATTGTTGCCGGCTCTGGTTTTGGCCGTCGCCATCGCGCGCCGCGCAGCGAGATCGCGGGCACCGGCGACAAACATTGTCATCTCGGGCGTGCGCGATGCCGCACCCTGGCTTCTGCTCGGCGTCGCATACTTTGCGATGCGGGCGGCGATGTTCGGCAGCCCCTTCCAGGTCTATGCCGGGACGTCGCCAGTCAAGGCGCTGACGAGTGGCGCGTGGATGCAGTCGATGAGCTCGGTCGGTGCGTGGGTCGACGCGGCGCTGCCGCTTCCGTTCGCGCGCACTCCGTTCCTGATCGGGATTCTGGTGCTGCTCGCGCTTGGCACGCTCGCCTGCTGGAGACGCCGCGCGTCTCGGGCGAGCTGGATCGCGGTGGCAATCTCGACGCTCCTTTCGATTGCTCTGCTCCTGCCTCATCTGTCCGCATTGGCCGCCAATGGAGAGCAGGGAAGGTTGTTCTACACGACGTCGGCACTGCTCGCAGTGTTGGTCGGTCTCGCGGCTGCGGCGACGGCGGCGCGCTCCGGCGTGCAATGGCGACGAGGGCGACGAGCGACAGCACTGGGCGCAAGTCTGGTATTGATAGCGGCCGAACTTCTGCTGCTGCGCGCGACGGTCGCCCAGTGGAGCATGGCCGGTGTTCAGGCACGAGCGCTTATCGCCGCGTTGCCAGGTATTGCGAGCGAGGTTTCTGGCACGGGCTACGGTTTCGTGCTGGTACCGGACCATTTGGGCAGCGTACCTTTCGGTCGCAACGCACAGGGCGGACTGGTGCTGCCGCCAACACAGCCGTTTTCGCTGTCGTCGCGGCTGATCGTGCAGACACCGGCCGATCTTCCCGCGTGGCCTGTCAACGCGCAGCGCGGATTGGTGGACGCGTTGCGCCGCTATCCCCTTTCGCAGGTCTGGTCGGTAGTCGCCTCAGGCCAGGCGAGCGGCACGGCGCTGCCCACCGACTACTTCTGCTGTCGGAAAGCTCGTTGTGTATTGCCAAGCTCTCGTTGCCCCTGAGTGCGGCGCAAGGCGATTGGCTCGGCGCTTGGCAACATGCGCTTGCTGCGAACCCCTGCGCCGAGGTGGCGGCGGAACTGACGGAACTGTGCTGAAGTGCCCCGCACCCCGTGACCGGAGCTTGCGTTGCTGTGACAGGAAAAGGCTGCAGCCTGCGTGACGGTATAATGCGCTTCTTCCCGCAGACCTCGAGCAATGTTCTTTTCACTTCGCGCGGCGCTGTTGTTCGCGCTTGTCTTTTTTTCGATTGCCGCGGCGAGCCAGACCACGCTGCCGGCAGCGGTAGCGCCGCCGGTGATCGCCGCCAAGGCCTACCTTCTTGTCGACATTCTGAGCGGCCAGACGCTCGTTGCGGTCAACGCCGACGAGCCGCGCGAGCCGG
>VBDA01000643.1:0-283 GCA_005883655.1 Betaproteobacteria bacterium
GAACCCGCCCATCAGTGCCTGACGGACACGCGCCGGATCCGCCCCCGCTTTGGCGGCGAACAGCAACGCCTCCGCTACCGCCTCGATGTTGAGCGCGACGATGATTTGGTTCGCGACCTTGGTCGTCTGACCGTCACCGTTGTTGCCGACAAGCGTGATGTTCTTGCCCATCGCTTCGAACAGCGGCTTAACGCGGTTGAACGCGGCCTCCGGCCCGCCGACCATGATCGACAGTGTGGCGTTCTTGGCGCCGACTTCGCCGCCCGATACCGGCGCGTCGAGG
>VBDA01000643.1:323-2324 GCA_005883655.1 Betaproteobacteria bacterium
CTTGGTCTCGATCGGCGAGATCGAGCTCATGTCGACGACGGTCTTGCCGCGCGACAGCCCTTCGGCAACGCCTGACTTGCCGAACAACACGGCCTCCACGTGCGGTGTGTCGGGAACCATCGTGATGATTACGTCGCTTCGCTTCGCCACCTCGCGGCCCGATTCACAACCACTCACGCCTTTATCGGTGAGCGAAGACGGCACCGGCTTGAGATCGAAGACCTGCAGTGAATGGCCGGCAGTGACCAGGTTGGCAGCCATGGGTGTTCCCATGATCCCGAGTCCGACGAATCCGACATTCATGTCCTGTCTCTCCGTTTTGCTGCTCTATCGCGCTGCTCACCGCAGATACGGCTTCAGCCGCTCCGAGCTGTGGCGTGGTGGTGCGGCGGGTTTGTACTCCGACAGATCGGTCGCATGCCGCGTCAAGTTTAGATATAAACCAAGATGCTGAAACGCTGATGGACGTGGCAAGCACTCGATGCACCCTTGCTTTTCGCTTCATCCCGGCGAAGCGCAGGCTTTCGACAACGTGTGCCGCACTGTTTCCGTGGCAACGCCCGGCTAAGCCAGACCGGCGAGACCTCGACAGTCGTGCACCGAAGCGCCGTGGCGTACTCGTGTCCTTGCCGGCGCCTTCCTGAATTCGCCGACCCGGTCGGGCGCGACCGCTGTCCTCTTGTGGCACTGCATACTCCATTCGCCGCTGACAGTCGGTCTAGGAAAAAATTGCGCCACCCAAGCGGCATCGCATTATCCCCGGGGCCGTGTTCCAACGCCGAGGTGCGCGGCCCGACAAGCGCGGTGCCAAAGAGAGCGATGTCTTTAGATGAGCTTCCGACAAAGATCGGGTAGAAGCCAGGCGCGATTTTCCAGTTGTTGGTGTTGACATCCCAATACGAAAGTGGATGGTTGGTTGCGGCAGGGTCGATCGTGAGCTGCACGCTTGTCCTTTCACCGGGGTTCAGCTGTACCTTGCTGAAGGCCACGAGCCGCTTCGGCGGTTCACCGATTTGGGAAGGTAAGCCGAGATAAAGCTGAGGTGCCTCCGCTCCCGCGCGGGTACCGGTATTCGCGAGAAAAAACTGGATCGATATTGGCTGCGTGCCGTCCGATATCTTCGGCGTCACCGACAGGTTGGACATCGAAAAGGTGGTGTACGAAAGGCCGTGGCCGAACGGGAAGGCTGGCGTGACACCGTTGGCGTCATACCAGCGATACCCGATATTCAGCCCTTCCTTGTACTGGACTTCGGGCTGGCCGGCGAGATTCCGCACCCCTGGAAACACCGACGGATCGGTCCTGACCCAGTCCAGGAATCCCTGGCCGACTTTAGGAAAGGTGACCGGCAGCTTGCCGGACGGATTCACCACGCCGAACAGCAGGTCGGCGACGATGTGGCCATCCTCCTGTCCCGGGAACCATACTTCCAGAATGGCCGGGCCGCCTGGCCCCAGGAGCACCGGATCCATCGCCACACCGGCATTGTCCTTGAGGACCAGAGCCGTCTTCGCAGTCATCGGCTTTGCTGTGATCGAGGTCGCGCCAAGGATGCCTGCAATCATTGCGACGGTATTGCTGTTGGCGGGCGAATTCGAGGTCACGGTCGAAATCGTGTTCGGTCTGGCCACATACCAGTCGAGACCATCGCCGAGGGCCGTCAAGGTCAAGCCAGTCGAATCGGTAAAGGACGCGCGGTCAGCGCCTTCTTCCGCAATGGTCCCTGCCATGATGACCACAGCGTCGGCCGCCGCCGCCGCGGCTTTGGCGGCATTCAAATCGCTGTTGTCGTCCTTGACGGTGATCAGCGTCACGGTCGCCGCGGTGTTGCCCAGTGCGGAGAGCACACTCTTCAGGCCGTCGACCGGTGACACCGTGTAATTGGGCACGACGTCGGAGCTTCCACCGCCGCTCCCCATCGGCCGACCGACGATGACACCCCCGGCCACTGCCTGCTGGGCATAAACCTGCGTCGCCTTGCCGATGACGACAACGCTTCGA
>VBDA01000280.1 GCA_005883655.1 Betaproteobacteria bacterium
TACAACGATCACGTCACCTCGTTCTTCTTCGATCACTACTCGGCGTTCGCGCTGGGAGTGGGGCCCGAGTGGCCTGTCGCCGACGAAGGCGCCGGCGCACGCGATTTGCCTCCGATCAAGGGGCATCCGCAGCTCGCCTCGCACATCGGGCACTCGCTGATGGCCGACGAGTTCGACATGTCGTTCTTCCAGCACCGGGCGCTGGACCATGGCTGCTTCTCGCCGCTCTCGGTGCTTTGCCCGCACGATCCGGAATGGCCAGTGAGCATCGTGCCGCTGCAGATGGGCGTGCTGCAGTTCCCCATTCCAACCGCCCGCCGCTTCTACAAGCTCGGACAGGCTCTCAGGCGCGCCATCGAAAGTTATCCGGAGGATCTGCGGGTCGCCATCGTCGCCACGGGGGGCCTGTCGCACCAGGTGCACGGCGAGCGCGCCGGCTTCAACAACCCGACGTGGGACAGCCGGTTCCTCGATCTTTTCGAACGCGATCCGGAGCAGCTGGCCGCGATGACCATCGCCGAATACGCCGAGCTCGGCGGCTTCGAGGGCGCCGAAGTCGTCATGTGGCTCACCATGCGGGGCGCACTATCGGCGAACGTCGAATGCAAGCACCGCGGCTATTACCTCCCATCGATGGCCGGCATCGCGACCGCGATCTACGAAGGCACGGACGCGCCCAACCCTGCCGTCGTCGAGCGCCACCGATGCCACGTGGCAAGTGAATTGAGCGGCGTCGAGCGGCTCGAAGGCACCTACCCGTTCACGCTCGAGCGCAGCGTAAAGGCGTTCCGCATCAACGACTACCTGCACCGGATGGTCGAGCCGAGCCACCGAGAGGCGTTCCTTCGCGATCCGGAAGCAAGTTTCGAGGCTGCTGGGTTGCCCGAAGAAGAGCGAGACCTGATTCGGCGACGCGACTGGCGCGGCCTGATGCACTACGGCGCCATCTTCTTCGTGCTCGAGAAGCTTGGCGCCGTTACCGGCGTGTCGAACCTCCACATCTATGCCGCCATGCGTGGCGAAACGCTCGAGGCCTTTCAGCGCACCCGCAATGCTCCGGGCGCGCTGTACTCGGTAGCGGGCAAAGGGGCCGGCAATCTCGACTGGGACCAGCCAGCCGGCACCGCAAGTCAGGGCTGAACAGCGCAGAACCCAAGACCTGCAGTCAGGGTCTCCAGTCCGCCTGCGATGGTGAAGCACACGTTTGAAAGGGAGTGACTCGATGATCATCGACATTCACGGTCAAAGGCCGGCTTGAAGTACATCGATTGATCGAGCCGAAGCGGGAACATGACCGCCGAGACAGGCAACGGTGAGCGCATCACCGGCGTGGAGTCAGGGAGCGGTAACCGCCTCACGGGCATCTCCTCGATGGCGATGCGTCAAGTGTTGGCTGAGTTGGCAGAAGCCTACGAGCGGCAGTCAGGGCAAGCGGTCGCCATCGTTTCGGTGGGTGGCGTGGATGCGGCCCGCCGGGTCTACGAGGGTGAAGCATTCGATTTCGTCGTGCTGGCAGCCGATGCGATGGAGCAGTTGGCAGCCGGCGGCCGCGTCGATCCGGGGAGCACAACCGACATCGCTCGTTCCGCAGTGGCGATAGCGGTAGCCGCGGGCGCGACGCGACCCGACGTCTCCAGCGAGACGGCGATTCGCGACGCGGTCCTGCGCGCGCGCAGCATCGGGTATTCGACAGGTCCAAGCGGTGCGCACCTCGTTCGCTTGTTCGAGCGCTGGGCCATCGCCGACGCCGTTGCGCCGCGCAGCGTGCAAGCTTCGCCCGGCGTTCCAGTGGGCACGCTGGTGGCACGCGGAGATGTCGAGCTCGGCTTCCAGCAGTTGAGCGAATTGATGCACGTGCCGGGCATCGATGTCATCGGCCTGCTTCCGCAGGAGATTCAGATCAGCACAGTATTCTCCGGCGCGGTATGCACCGCATCGAATCGACCCGCGGCCGCGAAGGCGTTGCTCTCCTTTCTCGCTTCACCAGAGGCCGATGTGGCGAAGCGCCGCCATGGCATGGAACCAGCTTGAGCCCCCAAGTCAAGCAGTAAGAGAGCGATATGGAATTTAAAAAACCGCCGGCTGGCTGAAAGAAATTGAGATGGCGGCAGTCTACCCGATGTGAGAGCCGCCACCCCGGGCTCCGATAAACATTTTCGATATCTCCATCATAGAATTACTTGTAGCTCTATGTCTCGTATCGGCGCGATAATTGGCGTTTGGCTCGTTACCGTTCCGTCCATAAACTATTCAGATACCGGAGGATCATCAGTCCATGCGCTCCATTACACGTATTTCCGTCTTCCTCCTCGGCCTAGCGCTGGTGCAGCCATTGCTCGCGCAGGCCCAACCGGTCAAGATCATTGGACTTGTCGAGCTGTCGGGCACCGGTGCCACGTCGGGCACCAACTTCAACGACGGCGTGAAGCTCGCGGTGAAGGAGATCAACGCCGCGGGCGGCATCCTGGGGCGCAAGGTCGAGTACACGTCCAGCGACACGCAGTCGCAGCCCCAAGTCGCCAAAGCCCTGGCCATGAAGGCCAAAGACGAAGATGCGTACGTCGTGATGGGGCCCGTCTTCTCCGGTTCGATCCTGGTGAGCATGGCGGAGACGCGTCGCGCTGAGATCCCGAATTTCACCGGTGGCGA
>VBDA01000281.1:0-440 GCA_005883655.1 Betaproteobacteria bacterium
AAGACGGTCGAGCGTATCATCGGCCACAAGCCGGGAACCGGCGGTTCGTCGGGGGTGAATTTCCTGAAGAACGTACTGGATCACACTTTTTTCCCCGAGCTCATCGACGTGCGCGCCGTGATCGGCATTCGATGAACGCAAGCATGGAGACGCCGGCCCGGATCGCGCATGCCATCGCCGCGCTCGGTCCAGGCAGCTTGACCGAAGGCGGCATACGCCAGCATGTCGCGCCGCTTTTCTCCCGCGTGCTCGGCGCCAACCGCAACCGCGCCTACCTTGCCAATCATTCGCTGGGCAGGCCGCTCGATGCCACCACGGACGACCTCGCGCAGGCAATCGGCCTTTGGCAATCGAAACTGGGCGATGCCTGGGACGACTGGTTGGCCGAGATCGGCGCTTATCGCGCGCGCCTTGCGCAACTGCTCGGCGCGCCGCGAGCG
>VBDA01000281.1:488-5432 GCA_005883655.1 Betaproteobacteria bacterium
GGCGTCCCGCGCGTGGTCGCAACGCGCGGCGAATTCGACTCGATCGATCTGATTCTGCGGCAGTACGCGCACCGCGGGCGCATTGCGCTCCATTTTGTCGAAGCGCGCGATTCGGGCTTGTTCGACGCCGCCGATCTGCTAGCGGCGTCGAAGCAAGCAGACCTTGTAGTCGTTTCGCAAGTTTTATTCCACACCGGCCAGATGTTGCCGGAGCTTCCAGCGCTGGTTGCCGCAGCGCACGCTGGAGGCGCGCGCGTGCTTATCGACGTCTATCATTCGCTGGGCGTGTTTCCGGTCGATGTCGTCGCGGTCGATGCCGACTTCGCAATCGGCGCCTCGTACAAATATCTGCGCGGCGGGCCCGGCGCGGGCTACCTGTATCTGCATCCGCGACATCTCGACGGCAGCCTGTCGACGCTCGACGTCGGCTGGTTCGCGAAAAAGGATCATTTCGCATACCAGCGGCCGGACCCCCCGCAATTCGCCGAAGGCGGCGACGCGTTTCTGGAATCGACGCCACCGGTGATGACCTGCTACCAGGCGCGCGCCGGTCAAGTCTTTACCGAGGCGATCGGCGCGCAGCGCCTGCGCGAATATTCGCTCGCACAGCAGCAGCGGCTGGTCTCGGTGCTGGCCGAGCGCGGCATCGGCGCCACCGGCGGCAGCGCGGACTATGGCGCTTTTATCGTCGTCACCTGCAAGGGTGACGGTGCGCCTCGCGCCGCGCGTCGCGGCGTCGAAGCCCTGGGTGCCCGCGGAGTCGTTGCCGACGCGCGCGGTGCCCGGATCCGTCTTTGCCCCGATGTATTGACGACGACCGACGAGCTCGACCTCGCCGCAAGCGCTGTCGCGGAGGCGATTCCATTGTAGCGGCGCCGGGACAACGGATGGCTAGTTTGGATGGGTGATAAACCGCACCAGGCTCAGCACCGCAGCGGCAAGGATCGCGGCGCCGAGTAGTCCGGCGACAATGACGTGCAAGGGCTTGATCGATATTGCGTCGCGTTCGCCGGCCGCCTTTTTGCGGATGCCGAGGAAGCTCGCGAACACCGCCGCCAGCACGCGGAAAAAACCGGCCCGCGGCTGCTCGTCCGGAGCCCTGACCGGTGGCGGAGCGGAACCAGGCTGCGGCATGGGAAGTAATGTACGTGCTGAGGTACTGCGGGCTCGAGACTATCGATCCTAGCATGCTGCCGCTTGCGGCCCGGCCGACATCGGCGCCGGCCCGCATAGCGGCAAATTTGGCTTGAAATCGCCCCCGGGGCGCCCCATTTCCGAAGTAAAGTCCGGTAGCGGACGGGGGCGACCACCATGCGTTTCGACAAGCTGACGACCAAGTTTCAACAGGCCATTGCCGATGCCCAGAGCATGGCGCTGGCCGCCGACAACGGCTATATGACTCGATGCTGCCCGTAATTTTTTTCTGCTGTTCGTTCAGGAATCAAGCATTTAGCGGCAAATTTGGCTTGAAATCGTGCGAGGGGTGCCCCATGTGCGAAGTAAAGTCCGGTAGCGGACGGGAGCGACCACCATGCGTTTTGACAAGCTGACGACCAAGTTTCAGCAAGCGATTGCCGATGCCCAAAGCATGGCGCTTGCCGCCGACAACGGCTATATCGAGCCGCAACATCTGCTTTTAAGCTTGCTCAATCAGGAAGACAGCGGCACCGCTTCGCTCCTCTCCCGCGCCGGCGTCAACGTCGCGCCGCTCAAGACCGCGCTCACCAAGGCCATCGATCGTTTGCCCAAGGTCGAAGGCCAGGGCGGCGAAATCAGCGCCTCGCGCGAGCTGACCAATCTGCTCAATCTCACCGACAAGATCGCGACCAAGCGCGGCGACCAGTTCATTGCCAGCGAGATATTTCTGCTCGCGCTCGCCGACGACAAGGGCGACACCGGCAGGTTGCTCAAGGATTACGGCCTGACCAAGAAGGCGCTGGAGTCGGCAATCGAAGCCGTGCGTGGCGGGGCCGCCGTCGATTCGCCGGAAGCCGAAGGCCAGCGCGAGGCGCTCAAGAAGTACACCGTCGACCTCACCGAGCGCGCGCGTCAGGGCAAGCTCGACCCGGTCATCGGCCGCGACGACGAGATCCGCCGCACCATCCAGATCCTTCAGCGTCGCACCAAGAACAACCCGGTGCTGATCGGCGAACCAGGCGTGGGCAAAACCGCGATCGTGGAAGGGCTCGCGCAGCGCATCGTCAACGGCGAAGTGCCGGAGACGCTCAAGAACAAACGTGTGCTTTCGCTCGACATGGCGATGCTGCTCGCGGGTGCCAAGTATCGCGGCGAATTCGAAGAGAGGTTAAAGGCGGTATTGAAGGACATCGCCGCCGACGAAGGCCGCACCATCGTGTTCATCGATGAGCTGCACACCATGGTCGGGGCCGGCAAGGCAGAAGGCGCGATAGATGCGGGCAATATGTTGAAGCCCGCGCTCGCTCGCGGCGAGCTGCATTGCGTCGGCGCGACCACGCTCGACGAATACCGGAAGTACATCGAAAAGGACGCCGCGCTCGAGCGGCGCTTTCAAAAGGTGCTGGTCGACGAGCCGTCGGTGGAGTCGACCATCGCCATTCTTCGCGGATTGCAGGAGCGCTACGAGATTCACCACGGCGTCGAAATCACCGATCCGGCAATCGTTGCCGCGGCCGAGCTCTCGCACCGCTATATCACCGACCGGTTTCTTCCCGACAAGGCTATCGACCTGATAGACGAAGCGGCCGCGCGCATCAAGATGGAGATCGACTCCAAGCCGGAGGCAATGGACCGGCTCGATCGCAGGTTGATCCAGCTAAAGATCGAGCGCGAGGCGGTGAAGAAGGAAAAAGACGCAGCGTCGAAAAAGCGCCTGGAGCTGATCGAGCAGGAAATCTCGAAGCTCGAGCGAGAGTACGCGGACCTCGATGAAGTATGGCGCGCGGAAAAGGCCCAGGTCGCGGGCACACAGCACATCAAGGAGGAAATCGACAAGATCAAGCTCGCCATGGAGGACGCCAAGCGCAAGGGCGACTGGCAGGCGATGTCCGAGCTGCAATACGGCAAGCTTCCCCAACTGGAAGCACAGCTCAAGAAGGCCGACACCAAGCTCGCGACGGAGCAGAAGAAAAAGCCGCAGCTTTTGCGCACTCAGGTCGGCGCCGAGGAGATCGCCGAGGTCGTATCGCGGGCGACCGGGATTCCGGTGTCGCGGATGATGCAGGGCGAGCGCGAAAAGCTGATGCACATTGAAGATGCGCTCCACCAGCGCGTCGTCGGCCAGGACGAGGCGGTGCGGCTGGTGTCCGACGCGATCCGTCGCTCGCGCGCGGGCCTTTCCGATCCCAACCGGCCGTATGGCTCGTTTCTGTTTCTGGGACCCACCGGCGTGGGTAAGACCGAGCTGTGCAAGGCGCTGGCGGAATTCCTATTCGACAGCGAGTCGCATCTCATCCGGATCGACATGTCTGAGTTCATGGAAAAACACTCGGTCGCGCGGCTGATCGGCGCGCCTCCGGGTTATGTGGGATACGAAGAAGGCGGCTATCTGACCGAGGCGGTGCGCCGCAAGCCGTACAGCGTCATCCTGCTGGACGAAGTCGAGAAAGCGCATCCCGACGTCTTCAACGTCTTGCTGCAGGTGCTGGACGACGGGCGCATGACCGATGGTCAGGGCCGCACGGTCGACTTCAAGAATACGGTGATCGTGATGACATCGAACCTCGGATCGCAAATGATCCAGCAGATGTCAGGCGACGATTATGGGGTCATCAAGCTGGCGGTCATGGCCGAGGTCAAGGCCCAGTTTCGACCGGAGTTCGTTAACCGCATCGATGAGATCGTGGTTTTCCATGCGCTGTCGGAAGAGAACATCGAAGCGATCGCCAAGATCCAGTTGAAAGGCCTTCAGGCACGGCTCGCCAAACTCGACATCTCACTGGACCTGACGCCGGAAGCGCTGGCCGCGATTGCCAACGTCGGCTTCGACCCGGTCTATGGCGCGCGTCCGCTGAAGCGCGCGATCCAGCAGGAGATCGAGAATCCGCTGGCAAAGGAAATCCTCGGTGGCAGGTTCGTCGCCGGCGATTCCGTACATGTTTCGCACAAGAACGGGAAGATAGTGTTCGCCAAGCGTTGATGCGGAGTGGCCTGATCGAACGCCGGCGCCGGTCGAGGCGCGCAAAGCGCGCCCGAGCCGCCGCGCGGCCGGGCGCTTGGCATCAGTAGTAGGGAACGAACCTAAACGCCGTTGGTGCCGACCGCCGGCCGAGAACGGCGGCAAGTTTTCGCGCCATCCGCGCCCGAAGGCCTACGGCACAATCGGCGGGTGCCAGCAGCCCGAAGCGAGAGTCCTCCTCGGCCGCGATGATCGTCCGGCCGCTGCGATCGATTTCGAAGCGCATCCTGGGCACCAGGACGATGTCGCGCGGATCGTTTTCCATGGTTACCCAGAGGCAGCCGCTTTCAACCGCGATCACCGTACCTTCGGCGTCGTCGAGCTGCAGCGTGCTTCGGCCGGGAAGAAACCGCTTATGTGACAGCACCGGGGAAAAATCGAATGGCATGATCGGCTCCTTAAGGTATGCGTATAATGCATGCTAATCGGCCTACCCAACTATGTCGGTTCGCATGCATGGAGAGTAGTATCGGCTCGCTGCGGCTGCGGGACAAACGAAATATACGCATACGATGCATGCGGATTAGGAATGCTAAAACAAGACCCTCCCGCCAGGCGGCTGCCCACGCTCGATCTGCTCAAGGGGTTCGACGCCGCGGCTCGTCACTTGAGCTTCACCCACGCCGGCGAAGAATTGTTTCTGACCCAGTCGGCGCTATCGCGCCAGATGCAGACACTCGAAGAACAGCTCGGCGTGCCCTTGTTCGAGCGCAGGCATCGCGCGCTTCGATTGACCGAAGCGGGTCAGGTGTTGCAACTCGCGGCGAAGACAATGCTCGATGAGCTGA
>VBDA01000282.1 GCA_005883655.1 Betaproteobacteria bacterium
TGAACGCGAGCGTCCTGCTGGATCTTCTTGATCTGTTCCACCGCCATGTCGAGCGTCGCGGCCATGGCCTCGTGCATTGGCCCGGGCTCGTGACCCTCGACGAAGTAGGGCGTCCAGCCATAGCCGCGGAATAGCTGCTCCAATTCTTCGCGGGTAATGCGGGCGAGCAGCGTCGGGTTGGCAATCTTGTAGCCATTCAGATGCAGGATCGGCAGAACCGCGCCGTCGGTTTCCGGATTGAGAAACTTGTTGGAATGCCACGCGGTGGCCAGCGGCCCGGTTTCCGCCTCGCCATCGCCGACGACGCAGGCGGCGACGAGATCGGGATTGTCGAACACCGCTCCGAATGCGTGACTGAGCGAATAGCCCAGCTCGCCGCCCTCGTGGATCGAGCCCGGGCACTCCGGCGATGCATGGCTGGGAATTCCTCCTGGAAACGAAAACTGCACAAAGAGCTTGCGCAGCCCGGCCTCATCCGGGCTGATGTCTGGATAAATCTCGCTGTAGGTGCCCTCGAGATAAGTGTTGGCCACGACGGCAGGGCCGCCGTGCCCCGGGCCGGAGATATAAATCATGTCGAGGTCGTATTTCTTGATGGCCCGGTTCAAATGTACGTAAATGAAGTTCTGCCCGGGGGTGGTACCCCAATGACCCAGCAACATGTGCTTCACGTCCGCGAGTGTCAGCGCCCGCTTCAGCAGCGGATTGTCATAAAGATAAATCTGGCCGACCGACAGATAGTTGGCGGCGCGCCAGTACGCATCCATCTTGTCGAGCAGTTCCGGCGCGAGCGTGTTGGGTTTCATGGTCTAAGGTTCCCGAATTGATCCGAGATTGAATGGTGGGCTGCCGCAAAAGTTTAGCGAGCTTGTTACCCGGGCGCCAAGGTCCTTGTGCCGAATGCTATCCTGCCTATCGATACGCAATCCGTTGCGATGGAATCGCGTCGATGTGGTTTGCATGTCGGCGCGTCCGCACCGTACAGAGAGTATGTCGTCCAGTGATGTCCTTGCGGCGCAATCGATCCTGTCACCTCGCACCGCACCCCCGGGAAAACCGCCCATGAAGGTGCTGGTTGTCGATGTGGGCGGAACGCACGTCAAGATACTCGCCACCGGGCAGCGGGAGCATCGCCAGTTTGTGTCCGGGCCAACCCTCACCGCCGAACAAATGGTCACCGGAGTCAAGGCGCTGGCGGGGAGGTGGAAGTACGACGTCGTGTCTATGGGCTATCCGGGGCCGGTGCTCAATGGGCGGCCCGTAGCGGAGCCCCACAATCTGGGCCGGGGCTGGATCGGGTTCGACTATTGCGCCGCATTCGGGTGCCCGATCAAGATTGTCAACGATGCAGCCCTGCAGGCATTGGGTAGCTACAAGGGTGGAAAAATGCTCTTCCTTGGCCTGGGAACCGGTCTTGGCTCGACCCTGATCGTGGATGGCATCGTCGCGCCCATGGAGCTGGGCCACCTTCCGTACAGGAAAGCAACCTTTGAGGATTATGTCGGCAGTCGCGGCCTGATGCGCTACGGCAAAAAGCAATGGCGCAAGTATGTCGCGGACGTGGTCGCGCGCCTGATCGCCGCCCTGGAGCCCGAGGACGTGGTGGTCGGCGGTGGCAACGTCCGCAAGTTGAAAGAGCTTCCTCCGCGTTGCCGCGAAGGCGACCAAGCCAACGCGTTCATTGGTGGATTTCGCCTCTGGCGAGATGCAGGCAACCCCATACCTTCCACGCTCAAAGGAATGATTCGCAGACCCATATCGCCAGTCTCAATTGACGCGATGAACGCCGCGATTAAGCGTCGCGGCGCCAGCCGGTGATTGGTCTCGACACTAACGTTCTCGTTCGTTACATTACACACGACGATCGTCGCCAAGCCGGAAACGATTTGGAAGGCCGTGCGCTTATTCGAGGGGAGTAAGGCGGATTTCGCCGACTGTCTAATCGAACGCACAGGTGCCGCTGACGAGTGCGAATACACTTCAACGTTCGACAATCACGCCGCAAGTACCGGGATGCGCTTGATCGAATGATGGCGGTGGTTGCGATGAATGTCCGGTGCCAACCTCGCTCATGCGCTCACGCCGCGACGGAGACTGGCGCAACAATCCGCGCCTCTCTAATCGGCAGATTCACCACTGCAGCCGCAGCAGCCAGCGCGATGTCCGCGTACCACATCCACTGATAATTCCCGGATTGGGCGAGCGCGATTCCGCCGAGATAGGCACCGAGAAACCCGCCGATCTGGTGCGATAGCAGCGTGAGGCCAAACAGCGTGGCCAGATAACGGATGCCGAAGAGCTTGCCCACGATAGCGGCGGTCGGCGGCACGGTGGCGAGCCAGGTGAGACCCAGCCCCACGGCAAAGATGTAAAACGTCCACTCGGTCTTCGGC
>VBDA01000283.1:0-245 GCA_005883655.1 Betaproteobacteria bacterium
AATAAACGCAATCGACGCATCAACGTCTTATCTATTTGCGGTCCTCTTGTTGGCGCCGTTGTTGCCGTCGCGTCGATCTCAAAGTTGGGGTTCACATCGGAAACTGCGGAAATCCTCGGGTCATTCTTCTTTCTGAATATCCTAGGAATCGGTATCGGCTTGCATCGGTACTTCACCCATCGTTCATTCAAGACCAGCGAGGTCGGCCGGTGCCTGCTTGGCCTTTTTGGATCTTGGTCACTTCA
>VBDA01000283.1:279-2969 GCA_005883655.1 Betaproteobacteria bacterium
ACTCTCCGTATTGGATTATCGACAAACCGACTGCAGGAATCCGCGGATTGTGGTGGTCGCACTTCCAGTGGATGCTCAGCGGTTATGCCACAAGCGAAACCAGTTACGCGTCTGACGTGCTCGCCGATCCTATAACCGCAATCATGAGCCGCTACTATTGGTGGTTCGCTCTAAGCGGTCTCGCCCTTCCAGCGCTCGCCGGTTGGATTGTGGGAGGCGAGAATGAAGCTATTCGGTCCTTCCTGTGGGCGGGTTGCTTTCGAGTATTTGTTTTACATCACCTCACATGGTCGGTGAACTCTATTGGCCATCGATTTGGATCAAGGGTGAGGAACGCGAGTGATCACAGTCGCAACAATTGGATGCTTGGCCTTTTGCTGCTCGGGGAGGGGTTTCATAGCTATCATCATAAGTATGGGGCGGCCGCCGTAAACCGACCCGTGTGGGCGGACTTGTATGGCTTGCTCCTTTTGTTACTTGAGCGTCTCGGCGCTGTATGGGCGTTACGTCGTTATCCGGACTAGGACGCGCAATTCACCGATATTTTCTGCGTTTACAACGACGAACAGCGAATTCTAGCTCAATAGCCCCGCCCATGACTCACAAAGAGACGCACACGAGACACCTCCAGTAAGCGCAATCAAGCGGGCCACTTCAACGCTGGAATGAGAGTGACTCTCGAAGTACGTTGAGAGATTCGGACTTTGTAGGCCCTAGCGCAGCCATTATCGCGGAGATTCACCGCGCAATAATCAAACTCGGTGGATCGGCTCAGCCCGCGACGCCAAATGATGCCGGTCGGGCGCTGCGTGACCTTGGCGCCGACATTGACCTGATCAGCAGCGCAGATCATCCTAGACCACAAGCGGATCGAGGAATCTGTCTGCCAGCGGCACTTAAAAGGCTCGCCCAATGTTGGGAGGTGCGACCTCTTTGAGCGCGCGACTGGGAGCGACGATGATTAAGGATTTCGAACATGGCGCCGGAGCTTAAACGCTTCACCAGGTCGGCGCCTCGCAAACAAGGGGACTCGGGTCCCCTGCAGACCGGCCGAAGCAAGATGCCTGGATCGCTGCTCGATTCATGTCTGCCATGGCACGGGAATAGCTTCTCGTCCGTGTGCCCCACCAAAACAGCGACTTTACAGTGAGGCATTCCTACATTACGACGCCCAGGGGCAGTATTGGGTGCCGTACAGCGTCAGGCAAGGGCTATCTTATTTCACGCCATTCAATGGTGGACTATGTTGATTCGACGACTCTTGGTGTCAATTGCCATCTCCGTTATGAATTGCCATCTCCGTTATTGCATCTAAGGCCTACCCATCAATGAACCTGAAAAAATGCGAGGGAATTTCAACATCAGAAGGCTTTAAGTGGGTAAGGAACATACTGCGTCGATTTCGCTTGCAGCTACGTCACAACGAGAATGGTCGACTCTTATTGCCCTTACACAATTGACTAAGTAGCGTGGACCTGATCTAGCACGCACGTCGCACGCTCGCCTTCGCATGGTTTCCAAGAGGCATCATTGCTTCCTTCACAAACAACCCGACAAGAGTGAGAACATGAACCAGTCGCGCCCCATCAAGACGCTTACCACCGACAGTCGCCTGCGGAGGCCTGCGATAGCAGCGAAGCGTTTCAGGAATCGACGTCACTACGACACGTGGGTGACATTCATCGAGCGCCGAAAGGGCAAGGTGTGGATGTACGGCGAGATCATTCTCTGCGTCGCGCTGATTGTATTGCTCATCAAACTGTCGCGATAAACGCGGCCGGGTCCGAGGAGTTCCATCACCCTCAGCCCTTTGCGGCCCTGAGCAATACGAGCACTGCACCTGCTCCGCCGGCCACAGTAGGCGAGCACATCGTCGCGTTGCGCGAGCCACCACCCGCCGCACGCTGGCTAGTGCAGCCATTCGCCGTCTGGCCCCTTCGTCGGCTCGTCGACAATGCAGCAGCCGCGTGGACTGAACTCCATGGGCAAGGTCCAGCCCGTTTCGGCCATCGGGATATTGATCGCCATTGAGTCCTGAATCAATAACACAGGTCTGTCTCATGCTGCCTCAGCGCACGACGGCCAATCGGTGAGATTACGCATTGAGGCGGAAGAGACACCACCGCTTGATATAGCAGTACCTGCTGAACAACGGCGCAGCACTACAAGGCTGCTTCGGGCGACTGACACGTCGGGGAAAGTACGATATGAAAACGCATAGGCGCCGGAACGTCCTGTAAATGAGGTGACCATAGTTGCGCGTGATCGTCGGTGGCCCTTCGTACTAGGCGGTTAACTACCTGATACGTACGCGCTTCTGGGTCGGGTTGCAGGTCCCCGCAACCAACAATTCAACGGCTTGCAGAAATGTGAGCCGTTTTCTTTTGTGATTTAGCGGCACAGGGTAGCGGCTGAGTGTGACGCCAGGGGCGAAATGGTGGAGACGCGTTCTTTGTACTACTATCAGCGGCAACCGGGACAAGCCTCCCGCAAATCGGGCAAGAGGGTCAGTGCAACTCGTGTCAACTATCGCGGCGGTACTCGTAGCCGCCGCGAAGCAAGGGGGAATCACAATGCGTGCATATTTCGCGATGCGGTGCGCAGCGGCCGTAGGGCTCGTTACGCTTGCAGTTCTGATCGGCGCGGTTCCGAAGGCAGGCGCGCAGGAAGTGACGCTCGAGGTCTGGAGC
>VBDA01000041.1 GCA_005883655.1 Betaproteobacteria bacterium
CGCGTCGAGAGTTGCGTCGGACTCGTCGATCAACAGCGGCTTCGAGCGCGCAAGCTCCGACACATCCGTTTCCAAAGCCAGCGCACGAGGCAGCGGCTGCTCTAGGTACAGCGTCGCGGCAACCAAGCGGGCGAGCGAAGGCGTCGCGGCGGCCTTATGCCAGAATTCGGCGATCGTCGTCACGTCCGCGAATTGCTCATTGCCGTCCAGCGTGACGGTGTACTCCGGCAACCTGTCGAGGACGACGGCGATGTCGGTCAGGCGACGCAGGTCCGCATCAGGATTTCCACCGAGCTTGAGCTTGAAATATCGGTTCCCGTAGACATCGATTACCTGCTCGAGTGTCTTCGGCAAACCATCACCGACGCTGTCGCCCGCGTCATAGGTCTCGATCGGATCGAGCATTCCCACCGTGTGGCGGGCCGCAATTCGGGCGAGAGACCCGAGCCCGCCAAGGAATCGGCCAAGGTCGAAGCGCGCCAAGTCGGGAGTGAGCGAGGTATCGATGCCGGGCGCGTTACCGCGGATCGCGACGTTGAACGATACACCCAGCGCGCGACACAGTGCATCGAGGATCGCGCGATCGATGAGCGACGGACCGTAATTGGACGCGAGCGCGTTCAGTCCCCGGGCCTCGCCAGCAGCGAGCAGCGAGCGGTAGTGCGCCGTCGCGTGGCCGAAAGCCGTGCGCGATGACGGTTCCGACGCATAGGCGTGCGCCGCGTTGGCTACCGCCCTTCGCAAATCCGAAACGTTTTCGGCATTCGATTTCTCAGGCGACTTGTCGAACCATTTGGGAATCATCAACTCTGCCGCCGCGCCTTGAGCCTCGGTGCCGCTCGATGCCGTGTCGGAAAGCCGGATCCGCGCGCGCACGAAGGCCTGCGGTGCGTGGGTCACCGTCGCCGCGCCGAAGCGGAACGGAATGCGCAGCGCGACCGGGCGCTCGTAGAGCTCGATCGCGATCACGCGAAAAGTCGGTGCGGTCATGGAAGCGATCGGCGAGACGTTTCGCTCATGCGTCCAGCGAGCCCTGAGCGTAGAAATGCGCCCGGATTGTCTGTGCAAGCGCGCCGAATTCCACACCGCCCATCATCGCCAGCGTTCGTGGGCGTGGCAATGGCACATCGTAAATCCCCGCAATCGAACCCGGACGCTCGCTCATGACCAATACCCGGTCGGATAGAAAAATGGCCTCGGGAATGCTGTGCGTAATGAGTAACACCGTTTTCTTTGCCGCCGACCAGATGCGCTGGAGCTCGAGGTTCATTTTCTCGCGAGTCATCGCATCGAGCGCGCCAAACGGCTCGTCCATCAGCAGGATCGCCGGATCGTGCACCAGAGCGCGGCAGATCGATGCGCGTTGCTGCATGCCGCCGGACAGTTGCCACGGATATTTATTCTCGAATCCTTTCAGTCCGACCATCTCCACCAGCTCGCGAGCGTGTTCGATACCGCGTCCGTGCGGCAGCTTGCGTACCTCGATCTGAAGCATGATGTTTTCGAGAACCGTGCGCCATGCCAGCAGTACGTGGTTCTGGAACACGATGCCGATGCTGCCTGCGGGCCCTTCGACGCGCTTGCCGGCGATCTCGATCGACCCTCGCGTTGCGGGAAGGAGGCCTCCCACGAGCTTTAAGAGCGTGCTCTTGCCACAACCGCTCGGTCCGACAATCGAGAGGAACTCCCCCTCGCGAATGTCGAACTCCAGCGGTTGGAGCGACTCGACTTCGCCCTCGGCGGTGCGGTAGGATTTCGCCACTCCGAGCATGCGAATCAGCGCCGGGCGTGTCGCATCGCCCGGATCCATGTGCATGGTCGAAGCGCCCAAGGCAGATCAGGGAAGATAGTCGAGTACGACCCAGTCTTCAGCCTTGCCCTTGGTCGCGGGGTCGAGGCCGCCGTACTGTGCAAGTAGATCGAGCGACTCGCGCACATCGGACATCGAGACGCGCAGCGGACGCTCCTTGGCCGTCTCTTTGGTGTGATAGAGCGCGGTCGTTTGTTTGAGACCAATGATCAGCGTCTCGCGTACGCCGGCTTTGGAGTTGGCCTTGAGCATCGCATCGACCGCGGTCTCGGGATTCTTTTCGGACTCCTCGAGCGCCCGCGTCGTGGCGCGCAGGAAGCGCTTGACCATGTCTGGCTTGGACTTGAGCGTTTCACTGTTGATGATAATGCCTGAGCTGATCATGTTCACACCGTAATCGGCGAAGCGAATCGGGTAGACCGGCTTCTTGGTCGCGTCCTGAAGCTTGATCGCCTGATCCATGACGTAGCCGAGCAGCAGGTCCGCCTGTCCATTCATGACCGCGTTGAGCTTGGTCTGGGCATCGCCGGCAACGGTCTTGAAATCGGTTTCCTTGATCCCTGTCTTCTTCAGGAACAGCGGCCAGATCTGCGACATCGAGTCGCCCGGAGTGATCGCCACGGTCTTGCCGACGATGTCCTTGGGGGCGCGGATATTCTTTTCGGCAAATCCCATGACCGACATCGGCGAGAGTTGCAGCGCAACGCCGACGCTTTTGACCGGCGCGCCCTTGGCGGCGGCTTTGATCATCGTCGGGACGTCGACATAGCCGAAGGTGGCGGTGTTGGCCGCGACAGCCTGCACCGTCACGCCCGAGCCCCGTCCCTCCTGAATGTCGAGATCGATGCCCTCCTGATCGTAGAACCCGCGCTCCTTGCCCAGAAAGAACGGCGCGTGTTCGCTGTATAAATACCAATTGAGCATCAGGACGACTTTGTCCTTGGGTTGGCTTTGAGCGGTGCCGGAGCACAGCATCGTTGCAGCCGCGACAATCGCCACCAATCGCAGTAGTGACTTCATGAATTCCTCCTTGGGATGGGCAGAAACGCAAACGGGTCAGGCCGTAACGGTCATGACGTCGGCACGCCGAGACTGGTGCCATGGGATCATCATCTTCTCGACCACGTCGACGATGGCGAACAGGATCACCCCCATCATTGAAAGCACGAACAGCGCGGCAAACATCAGCGGCAGATCGAAGTTGCCGTTGGCAATCTGCAAGACATAGCCGATGCCCGAGTTCGAGCCTACGAATTCGCCGACGACGGCGCCGACAACCGCCAGCGTAGCCGAGACTTTCAGTCCGCTGAATATGCTAGGCAGCGCCTGGGGGAGGCTGAACTTGAGAAACATTTGCAAACGGGAAGCGCGCATTGACCGGGCGAGATCGATCATCTCGGTCTCCATCGACTTGAAGCCCATGACGGTAGCCACGACCACGGGGAAAAATCCGAGCAGGAATGCCGAGATTACCTTGGGAAAGATGCCGAATCCGAACCAAACGACGAACAGCGGTGCGATCGCGATCTTGGGTACGCTCTGAGAGAACACCAGCAGCGGATAGACGTAGCTTTCGACCAGCCTCGAGTACGCGATCAGCATCGCGATCGGTATCCCGAAAAGAATCGAAAGCCCGAATCCGCCCAATGTTGCATAACCCGTGAACAGGCTCTCCCGCCAGAGCCGCGGCCATTCGGCGACAAGCATCCTGGCAACGTCCCAAGGCGCAGGAATGAGGTACGGCGGAATCTTGAAGACCCTGATCACGAGGTCCCAAAGAACGAATATCAAGACGATCAGAATCAGCGGGCGGGCCAGCTGCGATTCGACCACACGCCGCGGCCACAGATGCACGGTGGACATCGATGCAACTCCTCCTGACAACGTTGCCGGCAGATAGTGCGCCAACAGCTACCGGTGTTCTCCTCCTACGCGCTCACACCTATCGGTACTCGCCTGAACGATCTTGGTCTCGGGCGGCGCTTCGCTTAACCTGCTCTCGCAGGTTAGCCTCGCCCAGATCGTACGCTCACACCTATCGGTGCTCGCCTGAACGATCTTGGTCTCGGCCGCTTCGCTTAACCTGCTCTCGCAGGTTAGCCTCGCCCAGATCGTACGCTCACACCTATCGGTGCTCGCCCACTCTTACGATCTTCATCGCATTGGTGCCGCCTGACTTGCCCATGGGCTCGCCGATGGTTAGTACGATCAGGTCGCCGCGCTGGACCTGGCCACGGGTTAGCAGCAGATCCTCGGCGGCGCGCAGCACCGCCTCGCTGTCGTCTGCCTGCTCCAGATAGAGCGGCTGCACGTTGCGGTAGAGCGACATCTTTCGCTGCGACGAAACCTCGGGCGTCAGCGCGAAGATCGGACAGCCGCAGTTGTGCCGCGACATCCACAACGCGGTCGAGCCGGACTGGGTCAGCGATGCAATGGCCTTCACCTGAAGATGGAAAGCGGTAAAGAGCGCACCCATCGCGATTGACTGGTCGATCCGGGTGAAGGTGCGATTGAGA
>VBDA01000042.1 GCA_005883655.1 Betaproteobacteria bacterium
GCTGCATATGGCGTCGGCCTGGCGTAGCCGTTCATTGTCGTCGATGCGATACAGGTGCAACAGCAGCCGTCCGATCGGATTGGCGGAGCGTGAGCAGTAGTCGAGCAACTCCGAGAAATCGGCGTAGCGTGTTTTCAGCACGTCCTGCCGGAACGCAGAGAGCAGATCGTGGAAGAGAGCCAGCGGCAACGCGTGCTCGCGCACAGCGTCGCTGAGCGACGCGAAGGGAGGCTCTTGCGGTCGATCCCCTTTGGCGATGCGATCGAGCATCGCTTCGTAGTGGTCGAGCTGCGAAAGACGCTCTGTTGCCTGCGCGTCGCCCTCGTCGGCAATATCGTCCGCGGCGCGGGCGAAACGATAGATCGCGACAATGGCCGGCCGCAGCGCGGCCGGCGAGAGCCACGAGGCAACGGGAAAGTTTTCGTAGTGAGCGACCGGCACGGAAGTGTCCACTTGTCGGAGCGTTGCTGCAGACTGGTCTCGTAGCGGGGAAAAGTCGTTTCCGCTATACTGACCCGTTTCGCGAAATCGGCTGCGAAAGTGGCGGAATTGGTAGACGCACCGGCCTTAGGAGCCGGAGCCGAAAGGCGTGAGAGTTCGAGTCTCTCCTTTCGCACCACCGGAAATTTAGCAAGGAATCATCGGGTATGCAAATGACACTGGAGACTCTGGGTCAGCTCGAGCGACGGCTGCATGTCGCCGTGCCGGTCGAGCAGATCGAGGGCGAGGTCCAGAAGCGGCTGGCGCGACTGGCGAAGACAGTCAAGATCGCCGGCTTCCGTCCGGGTAAGGTTCCGTTGAAGATGGTCACCCAGCAGTACGGACCGCAGGTGCGCTCCGACGTGATTTCCGACACCGTGCAATCGAGTCTCAACGACGCGATTCGTGCGCAGAACCTGCGCGTCGCGGGCTATCCGCGTATCGAGCCCAAGCAGCCGGCGGCCGAAGATCAGTTCGAATTCTCCGCCGTGTTCGAGGTTTATCCGGAGATCACCCTAGGCGATCTGTCCGGCGTCAAGATCATGCGGCCGGTTGCGGACGTTACCCCGGTCGATGTCGAGCACACCCTCGACGTCCTGCGCAAACAAAATGTGCGCTACGAGCTCGTCGCACGTTCCGCACAAAACGAAGACCGCGTCATGGTCGATTTCAGCGGCAGGATCGACGGCGTCGAGTTTCCCGGGGGTCAGGCCAAGGACTTCGCGATCACGCTGGGCGAGGGCCGCATGCTGCCGGAGTTCGACACCGCGCTCACCGGCATGAGCGCGGGCGAAACGAAAACCTTCAAGCTTGTCTTCCCACCGGGATACCACGGTCGCGAAGTCGCCGGCAGAACTGCGGAATTCTCGTTGACGGTGCGCTCGGTTGCACGGCCGATTCTCCCGGAGATCGATGCCGAATTCGCGCGCAAGTTCGGTATCGCCAGCGGCAGCGTCGACGAGTTGCGCTCTGAGGTTGCCGCCAATTTGAAACTCGAGCTGAAGCGAAAGATCGAAGCCGCTCTCAAGCAGCAGGTGATTCAGGCGCTGAGATCGACATCCCAGCTGGTCGTGCCGAAGTCACTGGTCGAGCTGGAAGCAGAAAACCTTCTACGTCGCACCAGCGAGGAGATGAAGCAGCGCGGAGCCCGGGAATCCAATCTGCCGACAACGGCCGACATCTTTCGTCCGCAAGCCGAGGAGCGGGTTGCGTTCGGTCTGATCCTGAACGAGATCGTGCGCGTGAACCAGCTGCAACCCAAGCCCGAACAGGTGCGGGCGCTGGTCGCCGAAGCTGCGCAGACTTATGAGCAACCCGACGCGGTGATCCGCTGGCATTACGAGAAGCCTGAGCGGCTGAACGATTTCGAGACTGCTGCGGTCGAACACAACGTCGTCGAGTGGGCACTCGGACGGGCACGGGTCGAGGATCAGCCGACCACCTTTTCCGAATTGATGGAGCCGGCGCCTGCGTCAGCCGGAGCAAACGAAGTGACGCAAATGACGCATGATAAGGCTGAATCATGAATACAGGCACATTCAATGAACCGCGGGGTCTGGGCTTGATCCCGATGGTTATCGAGCAAAGCGGACGAGGCGAGCGCGCCTACGACATCTATTCGCGCTTGCTCAAGGAGCGCGTGATTTTCCTGGTCGGGCCCGTCGACGACAACACGGCCAACCTCGTCATCGCGCAGATGTTGTTCCTGGAGTCCGAGAATCCGGACAAGGACATCAACTTCTACATCAATTCCCCGGGCGGCTCGGTGCCGGCCGGAATGGCGATCTACGACACCATGAAATTCATCAAATGCGACGTGTCGACGCTGTGCGTGGGCATGGCGGCAAGCATGGGTGCGTTTCTGCTGGCGGCGGGCACCAAGGGAAAGCGCTTCGCGCTGCCCAATTCAACGGTAATGATCCACCAGCCCTCCGGAGGCTTTCAGGGGCAGGTTTCCGACATCGAGCGCCATGCGCAATACGCCATTGACATCAAGCGCCGTTTTATCGAGCTGATGGTCAGGATGACCGGCCGCACCTCCGAGCAGGTCGAGCTCGACCACGACCGCGACCGATTTCTGACGTCGGAACAGGCAGTTTCGTACGGAATCGTGGACAAAGTCTTGCAGAGCCGGGCCCTAGCCGAGTAAAGTAGGCTAGAGGCAAGATGAGACAGCGTCGACGAATCCGACCCCGAGGCAGGTGAATGGCCGAGAAAACAACCGGCGACAAGCTTCTTTACTGTTCCTTCTGCGGCAAAAGCCAGCATGAGGTGAGGAAGCTCATTGCCGGGCCATCGGTGTTCATCTGCGATGAATGCATCGAGCTTTGTAACGACA
>VBDA01000043.1:0-3904 GCA_005883655.1 Betaproteobacteria bacterium
ATCCGAACGCATAAAGCTGCACAGCCTGGACCGCCGCGGTCGCTGGGATTTCTCCATCATATCGGAGTCCGTGCGATATGTCCGGAGACACCATATTGGGATCGTCCAAGGCTGGATGCAGCCGTGTAATACCTTTGCGGCCCTGTGCGGTTGGATAACGCGGCGCAATGTCGTCCTCGGTGTCAGGACAATATCGCGCGCGGTGTATGGTGTCGGTCCCAGGGCCTACCTGCGATCGGAGCCTTTGCTTGCCAAACTGGCCCGGGCAACGGTGATCTGCAATTCGAAGGCCGGCTTGAGGGAGTGGCTAAATCAGGGGGTGCCGGCCGAACGCCTCCACCATATCCCCAATGGTTTGCCTCTGCCGCCGCGGGTGTTGGCGCCGCCCTTCGCGGTATCGGGACCGTTGCGCATAGGCATGCTGGCGCGTGTGGACCCAGTCAAAGGCCATGACCTCGTGCTGCGTGCGCTGGGGATCTTGAAAGATCGAGGGTTGGACTTTCGCTTCTCTAATTGGGGAGGTGGCGATCCTGCGGCAGTCGAACGCCTTCGGGCAACCGCGCGTCAACTGGGAATCGCCGACCGCGCCGAGTTTCGCGCTGCATGTGCAAGCCCTTGGGACCCCCTTGAATCGATGGACGTGTTCGTATCCGCCTCGCTGGCGGAGGGCATGTCCAACTCGATCATGGAGGCAATGGCTGCCGGCCGCGTTGTATTGTCGACGGACGTGGGTGACGCCTCGCTGATCCTGGGACCGTCCGCAAGTACGAGCGGTGTTCTTTTTGCTCCGACCGAACATGCGCTTGCGGATGCTATAGGCGCCGTCGCGTCGGACCGCGATCGCGCGGCGGCGCTGGGGGCGCGCGCGAAACAAAAAGCCGCGCGCGAATTCTCCGTTGTTGCGATGGTCGATGCGTATGAATCGGTTTATGCCGGTCTGGCATCGTCGAGCTCGTCAGGGAGCTAGCATTTGGCAGCTTCCCACCGGAGGAGCATCGTCTGGATCAAGGAAGAAGGTTTGGACACGCCGGCGCCGCTGGCGCTGCTTTCCGGCCGCGGCTGGTCCGCGCACGTGCTCGGTTTCGGCTACGACCGTTGGCGCCGGTTCCGGATCGGGCGATGGATCCGGCTGAGCGTCGCCATCGGGCACGTGGCTGCGGTTGCGCTAGGATGGAGACGTGCTACCGTGGTCGTCGGTACGCATTACGCTGGATTGTGTGCCGCGCTCATTCGCTCGGCGTGGCCTCCGGCGCGTTTCGTGGTAGTCGTCCATTCCGTGTATGCTATTCCGGAATCCCGTGAGCGCGGACTTCTGCAGTGGATCGTTCGTGCGGGACTGCGTCGCTGCGACGCGGTGATCGTCAATAGCGCGGACATAGGGCGCAGAATCCTTGCCGAGCAGCTCGTTGCGTCGCCGAGCAGCGTTTTTCTTATGCCCGACGGCCCTCCCGTCGTTGCTTCACCCGTGAATGGCAACTCGAAATATGCATTCTCCGGTGGCAGCAGCGGGCGCGATTGGGAGGGTCTTGCCGCCATTGTGCGAGCGACGAGCGGCGAAGTGGAATGGGTCATTGCATGCCCAGCGCCCCTCGGCAGCCGGTTCATCGGTATTCCACGTGTGCGCGTCCTCACCGACATTCCGGTTGACGAATTCGACGCCCTGATCGCCGGGGCTTCCATCGTCGTTGCCGTATTGCTCCAGGACCGGGTCGCTGGTGTAACGTTGATTCGCGCGGCACAAGTCGCCGGTGCAATGGTCATTGCATGCGGGTCGCCTTATCTGTCGGAATACATCGAGTCCGGAGTAGATGGTGTTCTTGCCCGCGATATCGAAGACGGCGCGCAATGGGTGCTCAGGGCATGGCGCGGCGAAGCCAGCGCGACGCGACTCCGGCAGGGCGCGCGGGCGCGGGCCGAAGTCGACCGCCAGAACTGGCACGAGGCGAACATCAGGCTAGCCGACTTTCTCGAGCGGATCGACAGATCCCGTGGTTCAGCCGAATCACGGATAGTGTGACTCCGGGAGCAGTGTAAGGTGTGCGGAATCATTGGCTACTATGGTCCAAGCTCCCGAGTGAAGGAGCTTGCCGAAGCGCTGGATCTTGGACTGCGGAACCTCTCCCATCGGGGGCCCGATGACCGCGGCACTTGGGAAGACGTACGCGACGCAGGCGCGCTGGGTTTTGGTCATCGTCGCCTTTCAATCCTGGACTTGAGCACCGCCGGACACCAGCCGATGGTCTCAGCGAACGGTCGTTTCTCGACCGTATTCAATGGTGAAATATATAACTTCAAGGAAATTCGAACCGAGCTCGCGGCGCGCGGCGTTCAGCTCAGGAGCACGAGCGACACGGAGGTGGTGCTGGAAGCGTATGCGCTCTGGGGAATCGCCGCGGTCGAACGCTTCATCGGAATGTTTGCACTCGCGATCTGGGACCGGATCGAACAGCGCCTTGTGTTGATTCGGGATCGGGTTGGTGTCAAGCCGCTCTATTTCTTTCTCCACGATGGAATTTTCGCATTTGCGTCGGAGCTTCGTGGTCTGCAGCCGTTTCGGTCCTGGCCGCGCGATCTCGACCGCGGCGCACTCGGCGAGTTCTTTCAATATGGGTATATCGCCGGCAACCGCACGATTTTCGGAGCGGTGCGCATTATCGAGCCGGGAACCTGGATCACTTACTCGGCCTCCGAAGGCTTGCGCACGGGCCGTTATTGGACGCTCGAGTCGGCCGCATCCAAGGTCGAGGTGCCGCGCGATGAACGCGCCGCCAAGGAGCGTCTGGCCCAACTCCTGGAAAGCGCGTGCGCGTATCGCCTGGTATCCGACGTGCCGGTCGGCGTTTTCCTCTCCGGCGGTATCGACTCGTCGCTGGTCGCAGCAATCATCGCAAATCGGCTCGGAGCCGACACCCGGACATATACTATCGGCTTCGCGGAGCCTGCCTATGACGAGTCGCAATGGGCCAAGGCGGTCGCGGCGCATCTCGGTACGCACCATACGTCCGAACGCTTGACGATGGATGAAGCGGAGCGCGCGGTCGAAGACTGGGGCGAGCTTTTCGACGAACCGTTCGGCGACACGTCCGCCATCCCGACAATGCTGGTCGCGCGACTGGCGCGCAACCAAGTCAAGGTCGCACTTTCCGCCGACGGAGGTGATGAATTGTTCGGTGGCTACGTCAACTATTCGACGATCCCGAACAAGATTCGCGCACTTGAACGTCTTCCCGCGCCCTTGCGGACATTCATCGGCCATGCGATGAGGAGTCGAGGCGGCGGCGCCCTCGCAGCGAACATTCTTGGAATGCGGTCGAGGGGGAATTTCGACAAGTCGGAAGATCGCGTGCGCAAACTCTCGGACACGCTATTGGGCGGAGACAACACCGCGGTATTCGAGCTCGCCGTTTCCTACACCACGCCAAATCAGGTACAGCAGCTACTTGGCACCCGGGCTGCATCACGACCGAGTTTGGATGCGTCCTCCGCGTCACTCGAGGAAGCGATGATGCGCTGGGATTTTCATCACTATCTGCCCGGCGACATTCTTGTCAAAGTCGATCGCATGACCATGCGGGTCGGGCTCGAGGGAAGAGAGCCGTTGCTCGATCACAGGTTGGCGGAGTTCGCGTTCGCCTGCCCCCTTCGCTTTCGGATGGGAGCGCTGGGCGCGAAACATTTGCTACGAAGCGTTCTTTACGATCTGGTGCCGCGGCACTTGATCGACCGCCCCAAGCAGGGTTTCGGGATTCCTCTGGCCTCGTGGATGCGCACCGGACGCCTCAACGTCTACGTGCGCGACCTTTTGAGCCGCGACTCCTTGTGGGGTTCGGGTTTGATGGATCCGGCTACTTTAAAGCGGGCGGTCGACGGCTTCCTGTCCGGAGCGCGCGTCGACCCACATCGA
>VBDA01000043.1:3917-4435 GCA_005883655.1 Betaproteobacteria bacterium
CTTCGAGTTCTGGCGCAGGAAATGGCTGCTGGGACACGGCGCTTGAGAATTTTGCATGTCTCCAACATGTGGCCCGAACCGGGCATACCGCATTTCGGTGTGTTCGTCGAATCGCAGGTCAACAGTCTTCGACGGCGTGGCATCACATGCGAAGTCGTGCATGCTCGTCGCGACTACCTGGCCCTAAGACGCCGGACGCACGAGGCGTTGCGCGGCGGCGCCTTTGACCTTGTACACGCACACTTCGGCTATACCGCTGCAGTCGTGGCCGATGTTTGCGCCCGCTCCCGGACGCCGTTGCTGGTGAGCTACTGCGGCGGCGACATCAATGGTGAGGAAGGGCGCGTAGCGCGCAGAACGCGTTCGTGGGTAGGCTCGGTGGCGAGCCGCCTGGCCGGATTCGCGGCGGCCGCGATTATCGTCAAGAATACGGCAATGCTCGAGCGACTGCCGCGCATGCTTCGGAAGCGGACCGAGATCATTCCCAACGGCGTCGATCTGGATTGCTTCGTGCGCGC
>VBDA01000044.1 GCA_005883655.1 Betaproteobacteria bacterium
CGCCGCCGCGACCTCAGGGACTTCGGCGTTTACCCAAACGGTGGACAATCCATTGAGACGAAATAGCGGTGCGCCCGCCATCACGGTCATTCCTTCGCGCGCGGTGAGCTCCCCGACCACGCCGCCGATGGGCGCGGTAATCGTGAGCCGCGCCTGGACTTTGCCGCCGGCTTCCACTGCGGCGACCTGTGCGTCGCTCATGCCGGCGAGGCGCATCCTCTGCTTCGCGGCATCGGCGAGTCCTGCGAGACTCGGAGCGTCCGAGCGCGCACCGATCCGTTTCGCCGACAAGTATTCCTCCTGCGCGGCCACCCACTCGGGAACATAGAGCTCGGCCAGCGGCTGGCCCTTGCGTACCGGGTCGAGCGGCGCGCGAACGTAGAGTCGCTCGAGGAAGCCGTTGCTTCGTGCTTGCACTACCGCCACGTCGCGTTCGTTATAGGCCACACTGCCCACGGCCTCCATCGTCGACGTTCGCGAGCCCGACTTGACTTCCGCGACGCGCACACCGAGGTTCTGCTGGACACTGCGTCACTGGCGCTGCCGCCATTGGCGTACACCGGCACCAGCTGCATATCCATGAACGGTGATTTGCCGGGCTTGTCGAATTTCTGGCCCGGCACCATCGGGTCGTGCCAGTACAGCACCTTCCTGCCCGTTGCCGGATCGACGTCGCCCGGCTTTTGCGCGCCGGTCGTCGATTGCGTCGCGGTGACGGTCGCGCCGACGCTCGTTTGCATGCCGTGATTCATCCCGGCGTGATAGGCGCCGTAGCCCACGGCGCCGATGACGGTCGCGGCGATCAGCGCAAACACAAAATATCTGGCTTTCATTGCGAATCCTTGGTGTGGCGCACGCGGGCATGCGTCGCGGCATCGTCCTCGGGCAACAGGAAATTGAGTTGCGCCCACAAGCGCGCCGTGTCCCTCTCCAGTTGCAGCGCCTGCATACGTACATCGATCTCATTGCGGCGAGCGAGCAGCACATCGCTGATACTGGCCTTGGCGCCGCGATAGGCGCCCACGGCGGCTTCCGTCCTCTCGGATGCGAGCGGCAGCAGCTCACGCTCGTAGCGCCCACTGCGTTCCCGGTCGTTTTCCCATTCGGCGATCATCGCGCGGAGCTCCGCGACATGGGCGCGCAGCATATCCTCTCGCTCGGCGCGCGCCTGATCCAGCATCGCCAGCTTGGATGCAAGCTCGCGGTCCTGGCGGTTGGTCCGGTCCCATTGCAGCGGCACCGAAACGCCCACCGAAATCATGTTCGAGTACGCGGGCCCGCGTTGGCTGTACATGAGCTCCACGCTCCAGTCTGCTTTCTTGTTCGCCTGCGCCACCCTGACTTCGGCGGCAGCGATATCTTCCTTCCTGGCCAGCATGGCGATTTCCGGGTGGTGGCTGAGATCGCCATCCAGCGTGATCGGATCGAGTCGGATCGCGTCGATTGGGGGACGGCCCGCCAAAGGCGCTTCGGCGCCATCGCCCAACCAGCGCGCGAGGGCGATCTTGGCGGCGCGCGCTTTGCGACCGAGCTCGCTGGCGCGATCATCCAGGGCGGCCAATGCGGCACGAGCCGAGAGGAGGTCGGACAAGCTCCCGCGTCCGGCGCGATAGGCTCCTTCCGCCGCATCGATTTCGGCCGCCGCTGCGCGGCTCTGCTCGGCGACGACCGTCATCATCGCTTCGGCGTAGTAGCGATCGAGCCACGCAATAGCGGTGTCGCGCTGGATAGCGGCTATGGTGACGCTCTTCTCGGCGGCGGACTTTTCCGCTTCACGCTCGAAACGTTCGGCGCGCGCCTCGCGCTTTTCGGTCCGGGTGAGCTCCTGCATGACGCCCACGCTGCGCATGGTCATGAAGTCTCTCGTCAGGCTGAAGCGATCCTCGCCATTGACCGGCAAGTTGCTGATTCCCAGCTTGGCGACCGGGTCGGGAAGCTGCGCCGCCGACACCGCCATTTCGCGCGAGGCATCGATAGCGTAGTCCTGCGCAACCAGCATTCGTGAGCGCTCGACGGCCTTGCGCTGGGCGTCTTCCAGCGTTAACGGCGATTGCGCCAGCGCGTTCGCCGTCGACAACAAGGTTATCGCCAGCGCGGCAAGGATCCGTGTCGTGGTTTTGGGCGCGCGGTGCGGCGCGCCAAGGCAATATTTCATGAAGATCTCCAGGTAAGTCCCAACACCGCTGCCCGACAATGGGCAACGGTCGAAGGCCTACCGGGAAATCAGATGCGCAATACGCCGAAGCGTACTAGGGGAGGAGGATCGACAATTTTTGATGATGCGCCATGGATACTGGGGCCGATGGCGAAATGAGCATCCGACTGAACAACGACTGCCAACAGCGCCAACAGAGGCACGTTTACCGCTGAATGCGGTTGGGTATCTACTGACTGTGAATCCTGGACACAATGTTGCTCGCAGAGTTTCGGGCGCTCCTGATCCATTTCCTGACACGGCGAGACGTGGACAACGACCGCCGCCGATATCGAACTGCCGCGATCCGTCGGCGTCGGACAGGCATAAGCAGCCACCGCGAGCTGCAGGAACAGCAGCGCGCTCAGGCAAAGCCATGCGACATTTTTCCTGCCCGTTCGACTCATAAGGTCATGATAACACGAGGCCTCTGCCGGCTTCCAAGGCGACGATGCATGCGGCGAAACCTGGCGGACCACGGTCTGATCCGTGGCATCATATTTCGAGGCTCGCCCATCGCGCCAATCCGGCTGTGCAGTGAGGATCTTTTTTGCGTAGGAATCGCAGATGAGAGTTGTTGATGCCGGCGAGACTGAGCGTGCGCTGCCGTTCGCCACGCTGATACCGGCGCTGCGTGAAATGTTCGTCGGCGGATGCGTGGCGCCACCCCGCCATCATCACCGCATAGAGCTCGCTCCCGAGCCGGACGCGACGCTGCTGCTGATGCCGGCATGGAAGCCGCACGACGCGCTGGGCGTGAAGATCCTCAACGTCTTTCCCGGCAACAATAAAAAAGGATTGCCGGGTCTGTACTCGCTCTATTGCCTGTTCGATGCCGAGCATGGGACTCCGATTGCGTTGCTCGACGGCAATGTCATCACGGCGCGGCGAACCGCCGCCGTATCGGCACTGGCCGGGTCGTACCTCGCGCGGTCGGACGCCGCTTCGCTGCTGGTCGTCGGCGCCGGCCGGATCGCGAGCCTGTTGCCGGAGGCGTACCGCGAGGTGCGCGCCATTCACCGCGTCACCGTATGGAATCCGACACCGGTAGCGGCACAAGCGCTGGTCGATCGTTTGCGCGCGCTCGATTTCGACGCCTCGGTCGCGTCCGATCTCGAGGCTGCGGTTCGTGCGGCCGACATCGTCAGCTCTGCGACGCTGGCGACCCGACCGCTGGTGCTGGGAGAATGGCTGCATCCTGGAATTCACCTCGATCTGATCGGGAGCTTCACGCCGGAAATGCGCGAAACCGACGACGCCGCGATCCGCCGAGCGTCCGTCTTTGTGGACACCGAGACTGCGCTTGCCGAATCGGGCGATTTGCTGCAGCCGTTGCAAAGTGGCGCGTTCGTCGCCAGCCGGCTGGCGGGAACCTTGAGCGACCTGTGCACCGGCCGCCATCCCGGTCGCAGAGACTCGCAGGAGCTGACGCTTTTCAAGGCGTCCGGAACGGCGATGTCGGATCTGGCGGCAGCGATGGTGGCTCGCACTCGACTCGGCCTCAAGCCGAGCGTGAATCCCGACGCATAGCGCGATCGACGGAACCTGCCATTGAACATCGCAAACAAAAACACGCACGCTCCGCGACCGTTCGCCGCGTTCGAGCAGGAAGTCGTTTCTCAATCGGCATTGCGCGCGGCCATCACCGCCGCTTACCGCGTGCCCGAGCCGGAGTGCGTGCCGGCGTTGATCGAGCAGGCGCGGCTCTCGGTTTCCGTTGCCCAAGCGGCGCAATCGCTCGCGCGACGGCTTGTCGGGGCACTGCGAGCCTCGGGACGCCGAAGCGGCGTCGAAGCGCTGATTCAGGAATTTTCTTTGTCGAGTCAGGAAGGCGTGGCGCTGATGTGCCTGGCGGAGGCCTTGTTGCGGATCCCGGACACCGCCACGCGCGACGCGCTCATTCGCGACAAGATCGGCGGCGGCGATTGGGCGGCGCACGCCAGCAACGCGCCGTCGTTGTTCGTCAACGCCGCCACCTGGGGCTTGATGATCACCGGCAAGCTGGTCGCTACCTCGAGCGAGGCGAGCATGGCAAGCGCGCTGACTCGGCTGATCGCCAAGGGAGGTGAACCGCTGATCCGCAAGGGCGTCGACCTCGGCATGCGGCTGATGGGCGAGCAGTTCGTGTCCGGCGAGACGATAGAACAGGCGCTGGCCAATGGCCGCAAGCGCGAGACACAAGGATTTCGCCATTCCTACGACATGCTCGGCGAAGCCGCGGCCACCGCCGAAGACGCGCAGCGTTATTACCGCGCCTACCAGCACGCGATTAACGCGATCGGCAACGCGTCCGCGCGACGGGGAATCTACGAAGGTTCCGGCATCTCCATCAAGCTCTCGGCCCTGCATCCGCGCTACTCGCGTGCGCAAAGGACGCGCGTGCTCGCCGAATTGCTGCCGCGAGTGCGCGCGTTGACCATGCTCGCACGCCAGCACGACATCGGGATCAATATCGATGCCGAGGAAGCCGATCGGCTGGATCTTTCGCTGGACCTGTTGGAAGCGCTCTGCTTCGACGACAGCCTCGAAGGCTGGAACGGTATCGGGTTCGTGGT
>VBDA01000045.1 GCA_005883655.1 Betaproteobacteria bacterium
TGTTTTCGCCAAGGATGAGAATCTCGGCATCGCTTACGGCATGGGCCTCACCGCGGAGAAGGTCGCCGCGGGTTGGAAAGTATCGCGCGAGGAACAGGATGCGTTCGCGCTCGCGAGCCACCAGAAAGCGCTCGCGGCGCAGGCGGCGGGCGAGTTCGCATCCGAAATCTCTCCCTATCCGATCCGGGAAAACGTGCCCGATCTGGCGTCCGGCAAGGTCGTAACCCGGGATCGCTCTTTCGAGCGCGATGAAGGTCCGCGCTCCGACGCCAGCGCCGACGCTCTGGCGAAGCTCAGGCCCGTGTTCGCGGCCAAGGGATCGGTCACCGCGGGCAACAGCTCGCAGATGTCCGACGGCGCGGGCGCCAGCATCCTGGTCAGCGAGAGAGTGCTGAAGGAGCTGAATCTATCGCCGCTGGCGCGCTGGGTGGGCTTTGCGGTCGGAGGGGTGCCACCGGAAGTGATGGGCGTCGGACCCATTGCGGCGATCCCCAAGGTCCTGAAAAGCACCGGCCTCTCACAGGATCAGATCGGCTGGATCGAGCTCAACGAAGCCTTTGCGGCGCAGAGTCTTGCGGTCATGAAGGAGCTCAAGCTCGACCCGACAAAGGTGAATCCTCTCGGCGGCGCGATCGCGCTCGGCCATCCGCTGGGCGCTACGGGCGCAGTGCGCACCGCGACCATCGTGCATGGCTTGAGACGCCGCAAGCAGAAGTACGGGATGGTTTCCATGTGCATCGGGACCGGCATGGGCGCCGCGGGTATTTTCGAGGCTCTGTGAACGATCGGCCCAAGGAGCAGCAATGAACCGCACGCTCAAAGTGATGCCTGCCGCTTCATTTGCCAAATCAGTTGGCAAGTCAGCTGGCGGATTAGTTGCCATGTTCGCGGGCTTGTTTGCGGCTCTTGCCCTAGCCGCCGAGGTCGGGGGCGTCAGGCTTGACGACAAGGTATCGATCGGCGCACAGGAACTGATTCTGAACGGCGCGGGCCTACGAACACGGGTGGTGTTCAAGGTCTACGTCGCGAGCCTGTATTTGCCGCAGAAGGCCACCGAGCTCGCCGCTGTGCTGGCTAAGAGTCCGCGCCGCATCCAGCTCAATTTACTGCGCACGCTCTCTGCGGATCAGCTCGTCGAAGCGCTCAACGAAGGTCTCGCCGAGAACAATACCACCGCCGAGCTCGCCGCGGTCAAGCCGCAGGTCGATCAGCTGGCGACGATCATGAAGTCGTTCAAGGAGGTCAAGGAGAAGGATGTCATCACGCTCGACTTCGTGGACGGTGCAACGCGGATCGGATTGAACGGCGAAGGCAAGGGAAGCATCGGTGGTGACGCGTTCAATCAAGCGCTGACCAAAGTCTGGCTTGGCGAGAAGCCGGTTCAGGCCGATCTGAAGAAGTCGCTTCTGGGCGTTTAGCGCCGCCGCCCGGCGTTTGCTGCATGCCCGAATTCTGGACCTCCTGCGGCTATCGTCTGCTCAAAGCCGATTCCGACGGCAGGCTCGTCGTCACTGAAGAGTTCCTGCAAAGTTTTCTCCTACGCCCCGAACTCGTGCCAGTCCTCGAATCCTGCGCTGCGGAGCGCGCCCTCCACATCGAGCCGATGTGACCGAAACCGATTTGAGCGCGATCACGGATCCGGATACGCGCGAAAACTATCGCGTGTGGCTGCGCTTTCGCGATCGCCTGGCTGGCGCCGCGACCCTCGAACAGGCTTACGTGGGTCTGTTCGCGGGCGCCGGGGTGGACGTGCCTCCCTTGTTCGTGCACCAGCTGACTCAAATACTCCTGCGCCATGTGCTGGGTGACGAAGCCGACCCGTTCGAGGCACGCTGCGCGGAGATGCTGTTTCGGACGCAAAAGATCAGCGTTCTCGACGACGGCGCGGTGATGGCCGCGGATGAGCGCTCGGTCGAGCTGTACGCGACGACCGCCGGGTTCGGCAGTCTGGGCGAGTTGCTGAAGAAGAGTCAAACGCCGGCGCGAACTGTCGACCTCGACGTGTTGTCGCAGGAGAATGCGCTCGGATACTGGGAGCGCGACGAACGTTTCGATCTGGCGATCAGCCTCAATCGCGGCCAACCGTCGCTCTCCGCGCTCTCCCGCGTGCTGGAGCGCTGGATCGCGCATTTCCTGTCGGTTGAGGTATCGATCACGCCGCAGCGCGAAATCGAGGACGCGCGCTGGGTCTGGCACGTAGGGCTGGATGCGGAGGCGAGCGGTGTGCTGAACGACCTTTACAATCGCGTCGAGGTCAGCGACGAGCGCATGGAACGCTTGCTCTGTCTGTTCGATCTTCGATTTGCCAATCCGGCAGATATGCGCCCGGCCCTCGCCGGAAGGCCGGTCTATCTCGCGATGGCGATGGATCGCGATCAGCGGCTCCGACTCAAGCCGCAAAATTTGCTTCTCAACCTGCCGATCGCCAAGCAACAATGAAAACGAGTCTTCTCGCCATCTGCCGGTGGTCGATCCGTGGCTTGCCGCCGCGCTTTGCGGCACTCGCGCCGAGGATTCCACTCCGGCCCGCGGGGTGGTTCGCTTTCGCTCTGGCTCTGGCTTCGGGTCTGACGCCTGTGCTGGCGCAGACACCTGCTGCAACTGCTCAGGATCCGGCGGCCGCCAACGCGTCCGCTGCGCCCGCCAATACGGCCGCCCCTGCCAACCCGCCATCAACACTGGAGCCGTTCGGATGGCTGCACGGCTGCTGGGACGGCAAGGTCAATCAGCGCGATTTTCGTGAGGAGTGGCTTCCGCTGCGCGGCGACATGATGATCGGCGTCAGCCAGACCGTGTCGCAAGGCAAGACCCAGGATTTCGAATATCTGCGGCTGGAGCTGAGACCGGAAGGCATTTTCTACGTGGCCGTGCCCTCAGGCAAGAAGGAAACATCGTTTCGCCTCTCGGGCAGGACGCGCGACGGCGAAAACGAAATCTTTACCTTCGAGAGCCCGGTCGATGAGTTTCCTCAGCGGATCATCTATCGCCGGGGCAGCGAGGGTTGGCTTTATGCGCACGTCGAAGGCAAGCTCAACGGCGCGCCGCGGAGCGTGATCTATCCCATGCGACGCGTCGATTGCACGAGCGGAGAGCTCATCCGCCAATGACCGAACCGAGCGCCGCTTTGCTCCGTTTGCAGAAGCTGCTCGACGGCGGCAAGGACAGCGCGTTGCTTCGCTTTGGGCTCGGCTTCGAGTATCTCCGGGCCGGCGACCCCGGCACTGCAATCACACACCTGCAACGGGCGGTCACATTCGACCCCACGTACTCCGCTGCGTGGAAGATGCTGGGTAAGGCGCTTGCCGAGGCCGGACGCGACCAGGACGCACTGAACGCGTATCGCGACGGCATTGCCGCCGCCGCAAACAAAGGCGACAAGCAGGCGATGAAAGAGATGCAGGTCTTCGCCAAGCGGCTTGCAAAGCCAGTACCTCCAGCGTAGATTTCTCTCATGCTGCATCGCAGCACGCACCGCCACCCCACAGTTCTCACCACAGTTCTCATCCTCTTCGCGCACTCTTCTTTGCCGCTTGTCGCGAAAGCATCCACTAAGCTGTCAGAACGTTCGGATCCGCCGTGATCAGATACGAACAAGTACGCGAGTGGGTCATCGGGGCACCGCTCGATCCATTAAGTCAGAGCACGCGCCAGCACATCGCGCTGGCGGCTTTTATCGCTTGGGTCGGTTTGGGCGCGGACGGACTTTCCTCCTCCGCCTACGGTCCGGAAGAAGCGTTCAAGGCGCTCGGCGAGCACGCCCACCTCGGGCTCTACATGGCGCTCGCGACCGCGGCGACGGTGTTCATTATTTCGCTCGCCTACAACCAGGTCATCGAGTTGTTTCCGACCGGCGGCGGCGGGTATCGCGTGGCGACCAGTCTCATCGGCCCGCGCGCGGGATTGGTCTCCGGCGCGGCACTGATCGTCGACTACGTCCTCACTATCGCGATATCGATTGCCAGCGGCGTCGATGCCCTTTTCAGCCTGCTGCCGACTGCGGCGGGCGATTTCAAGCTCGGCACCGAGCTGGTGCTGGTCGTCGTGTTGCTGGTGATGAACATGCGCGGCATGAAGGAGTCGATCCGAATCCTGCTGCCCATTTTTCTCGGGTTCTTCATCACTCACACGTTCCTGATCGGCTACGGCATTCTGGGCCATTCGCACGGGCTCGCCCTGGTCGTGCCGAATGCGCTTGCGGAAACCAGCAAGCTCGCGCACGACATCGGCTGGATCGCAGCGCTGTCGTTGTTCCTGCGCGCGTATTCCCTGGGCGGAGGAACGTACACGGGAATCGAAGCGGTATCGAACAACGTGCAGACCTTGCGCGAGCCCGTGGTGCGCACCGGCAAGCTCACCATGTTCTACATGGCCGCCTCACTCGCCTTCACCGCTGCCGGCATCATCCTGCTGTATTTGCTGTGGAACGCGCAGCCGGTCGAGGGGCAGACGCTCAACGCGGTCGTCTTCGGCTCGATCATCGAGAGCTTCGGTCTGCCCGCCGGGTTCAATCAGGTCTCCCTGTCGCTGGTGCTGTTCTTCGAAGCGGGCCTGCTGTTCGTTGCCGCGAACACCGGTTTCCTCGGCGGGCCCTCGGTGCTGTCCAATATGGCCGACGATTCGTGGCTGCCGCATCAGTTCCGCCATTTGTCGACGCGGCTCGTGACCCAGAACGGCATCGTGATCATGGGGCTCGCCGCCTTGGTGATCCTGCTCTGGAGCCGCGGCAAAGTCGACCTGCTGGTGGTGCTGTATTCGATCAACGTATTTCTCACTTTTTCGCTGTCGCTGCTCGGCCTGTGCATTTACTGGTGGCGTGCGCGCGCAACCGATCGCCGCTGGCTTTTCCGCTTTTCGCTGTCCGCGGTGGGCTTGGTGGTGACCTCGGGCATTCTCGCGGTTACCACGATCGAGAAGTTCGGCGAGGGCGGCTGGGTTACGGTCGTCATCACTTCGGTGGTGATCGCCTTGTGTCTCGCCGTTCACCGCCATTACGACTGGGTGAAGGCCCGGCTCAAGGAAGTCGACGAGATATTCACCGCCGCGCAATGTCCGAAGCGGGCCGACCCCCCGCCACTCGATCCGGAAGCGCCGACCGCGGTGTTCATCGTCGGTTCGAGCCGCGGCGGCGGAATCCACACGGTGTTATGGGTTCAGCGCCTGTTTCCGAATCACTTCCGCAATTTCGTTTTTATCAGCGCCAAGGCGGTCGACAGGCAAAGCTATGGTGGCCCCGAGCAGCTGGAGTGTCTGAGAACGGCGTTGGACAAGGCGCTGGCGTTTTACGTTGATTATTGCCACGCCAACGATCTCGCGGCGACGGCGCGGTTTTCATTGGGAACCGACAGGGTCGATGAGCTGGTCAAGCTCGCCGAGGAGATTCAGCGCGAATATCCGAACTGCGTGTTCTTTACCAGCAAGCTCGTATTCCGCAACGAAAACTGGGTGACGCGACTGCTGCACAATCAGACCGCGCTGGCCTTGCAGCGAAGACTGCATTTGAACGGAATGCAGATGGTGATT
>VBDA01000046.1:0-4712 GCA_005883655.1 Betaproteobacteria bacterium
CAAGGTACCTTCAGGAGTGCCTGCCACGATCGGAGTACTGGGATGTTCCCGTCGACGACCAGACAGAGGCAAGTACGTCCGAGCGTCTCCTCGAATTTCTCGATGCCGTGAGCGCGTGATGATCATCGATATCCACGGTCATTACACGACCGAGCCGCAGGCGCTCCATCAGTTCCGCGACCAGCAGCTCGCGGGGCTCGCCGATCCCGCGCGCAAGCCGACGTCAACGGACCTCTCGATCAACGACGACGTTCTGGTGAGAAGCGTCGAGCCACAGCTGAAGATGCAGAAGGATCGCGGCAGTGATCTGACGATTTTTTCGCCGCGCGCCGCTGGCATGGCGCATCACGTCGGCACCGAGGCGATCAGCATGCAATGGACGATGGTTTGCAACGACCTTATTCATCGCATCTGCAGGCGGCTACCCGACAATTTCGTCGGTGTCGGACAGCTGCCGCAGTTTCCCGGCGTCTCGCCCGCGACCTGTATTCCGGACCTCGGAATCCCGACCCGGCGGGTGGCTACTGGACCGACCCGCCGCTCACCGCCAGGCATTGGTACCCGATCTACGAGAAGCTGTGCGAGCTCGAAGTGCCGGCGATGATCCACGTTACGTCGTCGTGCAATCCGAATTTCCACCACACCGGCGCGCATTATATCAATGGCGACACGACCGCCTTCATGCAGCTCATTCAGGGCAATCTCTTCAAGGATTTCCCGACGCTGAAATTCGTGATCCCGCACGGCGGTGGCGCGGTGCCGTTTCACTGGGGCCGCTATCGAGGTCTGGCGCAGGAGATGAAGAAACCGCTGCTTACCGAACACGTGATGAAAAACGTCTATTTCGACACCTGTGTCTATCATCTGCCGGGGATCGAACTGCTCACCAAGGTTATTCCGGTCGACAATATTCTGTTCGCATCTGAAATGCTCGGCGCGGTCAAGGGCATCGATCCCGAGACCGGCCACCATTACGACGACACCAAGCGCTATATCGACCAGGTCACCGGCTTGAGCGAAGAAAGCCGCTACAAGATCTTCGAGGGCAACGCGCGACGCGTCTATCCGCGTCTCGATGCGCTGCTGACCCAGCGCGGCCATGCCGGCAAGAAACTCTGATCATCCTACGAGGCATCGCATGTCCACCCCAGAGTTATCCGATATCCGCCGCGACTTCGAACGGGTGTCTCCCGCGACCGTACAGAAGGCCTCCTCGTTCGCCGCTTCAATCCTGGCAGATGTTGCCGGACGTCGGGGAACGCTCGACGGCCGCATCACGCCGGTTTCGCCTTCCGCGCGCATGGCCGGCGCGGCGTTTACAATCGAAGTTCGCCCAGGCGACAACCTGATGATCCACGCCGCGATGACGATGGCCAAGCCCGGCGACGTTCTCGTGGTCGACGGCAAGGCAGACCGCACCTGCGCGCTGATGGGCTCGATCATGATCAACGCTTGCATGAAGCGGGGCATTGCGGGCGTTGTCCTCGATGGCGCGCATCGCGACAGCGAGGAGCTGCGCGAGCTTGGCTTTCCGGTTTATTCGGTGGGATCGAACCCCAACGGACCGACGAAGTTCATCCCCGGCCGCATCAACTGGCCGATCTCCTGTGGCGGCGTGGCGATCAATCCGGGCGACCTGATCGTGGGTGACGGCGATGGCGTCGTGGTCGTCGAGCGCGAAAAGGCCGAGTCGCTGCTGGAGCTGGCGGCGACGAAATTCGCGGATGAGCGCGCGCGCATTGCCGATATCGTTGCCGGCAGGAATCTGCGTCCGAAGTGGCTCGAGGCTTCGCTGCGTGCGGCCGGCGTGCTCAAAGAGGGGGAGGTGCTATGAGCTCTGGCTCGGTCGCAGGTCGACCCTTGCAGGGCGCGATACATAGGAGAATCGATCCTTGGCAGTGAGCAGTTCGCGTGCGGCGACCGACACGTCGCACCGGGTGCCATACTCCAATTCCCGGCCGCGCCGCATCAAGCTGGTGGGCATCGGCGACGCCGGGCGTCGCATCGCTTCATCGATGCGCGGGCCGGACACGGCTCATGTCGATATCGTGCAGACAATGCAGTCCGACCAGACGAAACTGGACCGCGCCGGTCAAGGAGCTTCAGCAGCCGTGCTGCGCTCCATCGCCGATAGCGTCGACCAGCGAACGGACGCGCTGGATGGCGCCGACATGATTTTCATTGTGCTCGGCCGCGGAGACGACGCGCAGGAAGCCGCCGTGATCGGGCATGTGGGCCGGGGCATGGGCACTCTGGTTACGGGGGTGGTGATCGATCCTGCGACCGGCGGCGGCGCAGTGGGCGAGCGCGGTCTCGATCAATTGCGCCAAGCCTGCGACATGCTGGTGATAACTTCGGATTCCGATGACCTGCGCGCGATGCTGTCGTCGCTGGGCACGCTTCCGGCAAAGCCGTGAGTCCGCCAGATCCAAGCCGGCGGAAAAACGGGAGATGGGAATGGCATTCAAACACGCCAGCGCATTGATTCTCGCGTTCGTTGGCGCTTTGCTCGCGTTTGCACCCTTCGCCGCGGACTTGGTCAACGTCAGGGTGGGCATCGTCAACGCAAGCAGCGACGTCGGGTTTTTCGTCGCCGACAAGAAGGGTTATTTCAGGCAGGAAGGCATCAGTGTTTCCTTTACCGAGTTCGATTCGGGCGCGCGAATGGTTGCTCCGCTCGGTACCGGCCAGCTGGACGTCGGAGCGGGTTCTGTCTCGGCCGGGTTGTACAACGCGGTCGCGCGCGGCATCGACATCAAGATCGTCGCCGACAAGGGTTCGACCCCGCCCGGCTATGGCTTCCAGCCGCTGTTAGTACGAAAGGATCTCGTCGACAGCGGCCGCTATAAAACGCTCAAAGACCTCAAAGGCATGAAGATCGCGGGAAGCGCGCCGGGCAGCGCATCGACCTCGACGTTGAACGAGGCGCTCAAGAAAGCGGGCCTGAAATATGGCGATGTCGACAGGGTTTTCCTGAGCTTTCCGCAACATGTGATCGCTCTGCAAAACAAGGCGGTCGATGCGGCGATGACGACCGAGCCCTCGGCCACCAAGGCCGTCGAGATTGGCGCGGCGATCAGGGTGATGGGCGACGACGAGATTTATCCCAACCATCAGCTGTCGGTCGTGTTGTACGCCGGCAGTTTCATCAAGGAAAAGCCGGAGGTGGCGCGAAAATTCATGCGCGCCTACCTGCGCGCGGTACGCGATTACAACGATGCGCTCAAGAACGGCAAGCTTGCCGGCCCGAAGGCCGATGATGTGATCGCCACATTGACCGAGTACACCAAGGTCAAGGATCCTGCGGTATATCGCGCGATCACTCCGCAAGGCTGTAATCCCGATGGCCACGTTCATGTGCCGAGCCTCAAGAACGACCTGCAGTTTTTTTTGCAGGAAGCGCAAATACAGGGCACAGTGACCGTCGAGCAGGTGCTCGACATGTCTTTCGCCGACGCGGCGGTCAAGGATCTCGGGCCTTATCGCGCGGCGGCTCGCGAGCGCTAAGGGTCATACCGATGAATGGCGGGTGGCGACTCGCCGCCGCGCCAAAAATTGGCATTGCGGCGTAAATTTGCCTTGCTTCCGAGCCGCGGCGGCAAACGGGTCCGTCTGCGCAGCCCTGAACGCCCGTTCGAAAACAACTTCGGCCCCCACTGAGAACGCTCATGCACTCACCGTCGACGCCCGAGCTGTCTGTCGGCGAGGGCGTCCCGCCGGCGAAGATAGTCGTGCGCGAGCTGCGCAAGGAATTTCGCACTCGGAACGATACCTTGGTCGCTATCGACCATATCTCGCTCGAAATCGATCAAGGCGCATTTTTCATGATCGTCGGGCCCAGCGGCTGCGGCAAGACGACGCTTTTGCGCATTCTCGCCGGCCTCGACACCTCTACCAGCGGGGAAGTCCGCATCGCGCAGGAAAACCCATCCAAGCCTGGCAACTCCATGGTATTCCAAGGCGACTCGATCTTCCCCTGGATGACCGTGTGGGATAACGCTGCCTACGGGCTGCGCATGCGGAACCGCCCACAAGGTGAGATTGACGAGGTGGTCGGCCATTATCTGGATCGCACCGGACTGACACGCTTCGCGTCCGCCTATCCGCACCAGCTTTCGGGCGGCATGAAGCAGCGCGTATCGATTGCGCGTGCATTCGCCAATGACCCGGAAATTCTTCTGATGGACGAGCCCTTTTCAGCGCTTGACGAGCAGAACAGGACCCTTTTGCAGGAAGAGCTCCTGCGGATCTGGGACGAAACCAAGAAGACCGTTGTTTTCATCACGCACAGTGTCGACGAGGCCGTGACCCTCGGTGACCGGATCATGGTCATGACCGCGCAGCCCGGGCGAGAGAAAGCGCTGATCGACGTTCCGTTCGAGCGTCCGCGACTTGTGCTCGAGTTGCGTGCACGGCCGGAGTACGGCGAGCTCGTCTATTCGATCTGGAGTCAGTTGCGTGATGAGGTCCAGCAGGCTCGCATCCAGGATGAAGCAATGGAATTGAAATGAGGCTCTTTGCTTCGGTTGGGAGAAAGCGTGAAAACGCGCGCCGCCTTTTCTAACGCGATACGCGACCGCGTCATCGGCCTTGCTTCGCCGCTCCTGTTGTTATTGCTCTGGGAGATCGCGGTTCGATTGGGGGTCATCGATGCGCGGTTCTTTCCTCCACCGTCGCGGATACTCGTGACGCTGGTGGCGCTCATCGAATCC
>VBDA01000046.1:4736-10845 GCA_005883655.1 Betaproteobacteria bacterium
CAGCGCCTGTTCTGGGGGTCGCTCATCGGCGGCGTGCCGGCCCTCTTGCTCGGCGTTGTCATGGGGACCTACCGGCCGATTCGGGCGGCGCTGGATCCGTTGGTGGCGGCGACGTATCCGGTGCCCAAAAGTGCGATCCTGCCGCTGATTCTCCTGATCTTCGGGCTGGGCGAGGCCTCGAAGATTGCGATGGTGGCAATCGGCGTTTTTTACCCGGTGCTGATCAATACAGTCGCCGGCGTGTTGCAGATCAATCGCATCTACCTCGATGTGGGCAAGAACTTCGGCGCCAGCCGTTGGCGAGTTCTAAGCACCATCGCACTGCCCGGTGCGCTGCCCTTGATCATGACCGGCGTGAAACTTGGAGTCGGCATGGGGCTTATTTTGATTTCCATCGCAGAGATGATCGGGGCCAAAAGCGGTCTTGGCTATATGATCTGGAACGCATGGGAAATCCTGTCGGTCGAGACGATGTATGTCGGGCTGCTGGTGATTGCAGTGCTCGGGTATGCATTTACGCTGTTGCTCGATGAGCTGGAGCGCTGGGTGATTCCATGGAGAGCGGACCATTGACCCGGTTGCATTGAGAGAGAACACGGGTCACGCCGTCGGCAGCCGATAGTCCTTGAATTGCTCACGCAGCGTCATCTTTGACAGCTTGCCGGTCGCGGTGTGGGGCAGCTGTTCAACGAAGACCACGTCGTCGGGTACGCACCAGCGCGCGACTTTGCCTTCATAGAACTTGAGCATCGAATTCTTGCTGACTTCGCAGCCCGATTTTTTTACCACGATCAGCAGCGGCCGCTCATCCCATTTCGGATGCCGCACCCCGATGACGGCTGCCTCCATTACCGCCGGATGGCCGATGGCGATATTCTCCAGATCGATCGAGCTGATCCACTCGCCTCCGGACTTGATCACATCCTTGGAGCGGTCGGTGATCTGCAGATAGCCGTCCGCATCGATTGTCGCCACATCGCCGGTGGGAAACCAACCGTCCGCCGTGAGCGGTTTGCCGCCTTCGCTCTTGTAATATTCACGCATGACCCACGGACCCTTCACCAGCAGATTGCCGAAAGCCTTGCCGTCGCGCGGCAGCTCGTTGCCGTCGCCGTCGACGATCTTCATGTCGACGCCGAAAAGCGGGCGGCCTTGCTTGAGCGAGAGTTCAAACGCTTCGGCAGCGGGAAGGCCGGCGTGCTTCGCCTTCGGGCAATTCACCGTGCCGACCGGGCTCATCTCGGTCATGCCCCAGCCATGCATCACCCGCACGCCGAAATCATCCTGCAGCGTACGGATGATCGCCGCCGGGCAGGCGGCGCCGCCGATGGTCGTGACTTTCAAGGTAGAGAGCTTGAGCTTGTTCTGCTTCATGTAATCGATAAGGTTGAGCCATACCGTCGGTACACCCGATGCCGAATCGACGCGCTCCGTCTCCAGCAGCTCATAGATGCTCGCGCCATCGAGTCCCGGTCCCGGGAAAACGAGCTTCGCGCCAACCAGCGGTGCGGCATACGGGATGCCCCAGGCGTTGACGTGAAACATCGGAACGATCGGCAACACGACGCTGGACGCCGAGAAATTCTTGGCGTCCGGCAGCGAGGTCGCATAGGCATGCAACAGCGTCGAGCGATGGCCGTACAGCACCCCCTTGGGATTGCCCGTGGTGCCGGACGTGTAGCACAGCGCGGCCGCGGTGTTCTCGTCGAGCTCGGGCCAGTCGAAATCGTCGTTCTCGGCGGCGAGCAGGTCCTCGTAGCAAAGCAGGTTGGGGATGGAGACGTTCGGCATATGGGCGCGATCGGTCATCGCGACCCAGCCTTTGACGCTCTTGCATGAGGGAGCGAGCCGTTCGACGAGGGGCGCGAAGGTCAGGTCGAAGAAGCAGTAGCGATCCTCGGCATGATTGACGATGTAAGTGATCTGATCGGGAAACAGACGCGGATTGATGGTGTGGATCACCGCGCCCATGCCGGACACCGCGTAGTAGAGCTCGAAGTGGCGATAGCCGTTCCAGGCAAGCGTTCCGACGCGATCGCCCGCTTGCACGCCTAGACGCGCCAATGCTCGGGCGAGGCGGCGTGCACGGACGTGGGCGGCGCGATAGTTGTAGCGGTGGATCGGGCCTTCGACAGTGCGCGACACGATCTCGGTGTCGCCGTGATTCTTGTCCGCGTGACGGATCAGCGACGAGATCATCAGCGGTTGATTCATCATCAGGCTGAGCACGACTCCTCCTTTCGGCCCACGGTCGAGCCACCGCGCCGGTACCCGCGGCTCACGCCGCCAAGGAAGTCGAAACGCTTGTCTGTCAGAAGCCGAGGCGCGCTTTGCGGCCGCAGAGCTTTTTCGCGTCGATGTCTTCAGGAACCAGGAAGTCGCGGTTCGCAAGTCGCGCCGTGCCGAAGGCATCGAGAAGCAGCTTGCGCATATCCCGTGGGGGCAGGGTCGAGAGCCGCTCAAGCACGGATTCCGACGGCTCATGCGGAAAGGGCCAATGATGAGCGTCGAGAATCTCATGGTAGACCGCCAGCGCGATCGTGCGCGCTCCGTCCGCATCGGGCTGCTCGATCGCGTAGACGTTCATCCTGTTCAAAATGGGTTCCGGGATCGTGCTCTCATCGTTCGCGGTGGCGACCCAGAGAATATGTGAAGCGTCCATGTCCACGTCGATGAATTCATCCTTGAAATGCGCCGCCGTATCGCGTTCCAGCAGCGCGTAGAGCGCGCCCATCGGGTCATAGCGCGAATCGCCGCCCGCTTTGTCGACTTCGTCGAGCACGACCACCGGGTTAGCGTACTCGCGTTCAATGAGGGTCTGCGCCACCTTGCCGGGACGCGCGTTGTTCCACTGCGCGGAGGCGCCCGTAAGGACCCAGCCCGCAGTAAGCGAGCTCATGGAAACGAATTCGAAGCCGGTGCCCAGTGCCTGCGCGAGCTTTTTCGCGAAATAGGTCTTGCCCAGCCCCGGTGCGCCCAGAAGCAGCATTGGCGTGAACTGTTGCCGGCGACGGCCAGCGCCAGATATTTGCGCAGATCGTCGATAACGTTGACGAAATTGGGCGATTGTGCGCAAAGGTCGTCGACGGCGGCCGCGGTCGACGGCTTGATGATATAGCGCGAGCCCCCAAGCGACCGCATCCGGTCATACCAGCTCTTGAGGCCCTCGTTACGCCGGGCGGCACCGTCCCCGAGCGCTCGATCCACGTCGGTGACCGAATAGATCGGTTGCAGGTCGGCAAGCGGAATCATGGTTTCCATGGGTAGGTTTTTAGCTCCGTCTCTTGCTGAATGCATTAAACATGCCAAATTCGGCCGGCGGCGCCGAAACGTCGCTTACGCGGCGCCAATTTTGCCGAGGACGATCCCACCGTATGATGGCCGCTTCCTGGGCGATTATCGCTTGTAATGCGGAATTTAGCTCGGTAGCATCGACATATTAACGGACCGGACCGGGGCCTTCGCCCAAAGACGCTCCCGGCCACGACGTCCACCCTGGCTCGCAACATGCGAACCAACGGATCGAGGAGGAGCTATGCGCGGAAGCCCGTGTCGTAACAGTTACCTATGGCTCGCCCTGGCCGGAATGCTCCTCACCGCGCCGGCAGCCGCCGACGTCAAGTTTGCCTGGATCGATCCGCTCTCCGGAGGCGCTGCCAGCGCGGGCATCAACGCGCAGAAGCACATGACGTACCTGATCGACCGCCTCAACGCCACCGGCGGCCTCAACGGCGAAAAGGTTGTACTGCTCTCCTACGACAACAAGGTCGACCCGCAGGAATCGCTGATCGCGCTGAAGAAGGCGCTGGACGACGGAGCGCGCTTTGTATTCCAGGGCAACGGCAGTTCGGTCGCGCTGGCGATCACCGACGCGGTGCTCAAATACAACGAGCGCAATCCAGGCAAGGAAGTGCTGTTCTTCAACTATGCCGCGGTCGATCCGGTGTTGACCAACGACAAGTGCAATTTCTGGCATTTCCGTTTCGACGCCGATGCCGACATGAAGATGGGGGCGCTGACCGACGCCATCGCCAAGCAGACGCAGATCAAGAGCGTCTACCTGATCAACCAGGATTATTCGTTCGGAAGGGCGGTCGCCGCGGCTGCAAAGAAGATGCTCGCGGATAAACGACCCGACATCAAGATCGTCGGCGACGAGCTGCATCCGCTGCAGAAGGTCCAGGACTTCTCGCCCTACGTCGCCAAGATCAAGGCGTCGGGCGCGGACACCGTCATTACCGGCAACTGGAGCAATGACATGTTGCTCTTGATCAAGGCCGGCAAGGACGCGGGCCTCAAGGTGAACTGGTACACCTACTACGGTGGCGCGCTGGGTTCGCCGAGCGCGATCGGCAAGGACGGCCTCGGCGTCGTCAAGCAGATCAGCGAATATCACAACAACGCGCTGCCCGAGCTCGACCCCGATGTTGCCGCTTTCAAGAAGCGCTTCACCGGCAAGGACGACGAGTTCGGATACTATCGCCTCAAGACGACCTTCGATATGATCGCCGCGGCCGCGAGCAAGGCTAAATCGAACGATCCGGTGAAGCTTGCCAAGGCGCTCGAGGGCATCAAGGTAAACACGACCGTCGGCGAAGCCGAGATGCGAGCCGACAACCACCAGATTCTCCAGCCGATGTTCGTCTCGACGTGGTCGGACAACGTCAAGTTCGATGTCGAGAAAACGGGACTGGGATTCAAGACCGACGTCAAGCTCAACGCCAAGGACACGGCGCTTCCGACGACCTGCAAGATGCAGCGGCCCGCTTAGTGTCCTGTACGGGACAGGATACTAGGGCCCGATCCGGCGCGACGCGAAAGAGAGCGGCGCCGTGCTCGAGCTCATCACCTTCTCGCTCCTGAACGGCATCGTCTACGGGCTGCTGCTGTTCATGCTCTCCAGCGGCCTCACGCTGATCTGGAGCATGATGGGCGTGCTCAATTTTGCGCACGCGAGCATGTTCATGCTCGGCGCGTATTTTTCCTACCAGATCGCGAGATATATCGGCTTCTGGCCGGCGTTGGTCGTGGCGCCCCTGCTGGTGGGGGTCATAGGAGCCGCCGTCGAGCGCTACGGACTGCGGCACGCGCACAAGCATGGCGCGGTCGCGGAGATCCTGTTTACTTTCGGTCTGGCTTATCTGATCGCGGAATTCGTGGTCATGCTGTGGGGCCGCAACCCGATTGCCAACACCGTGCCCGCGGTGATCGACTTTCCCGCGTTCACGCTTTTCGGAACCAGCTACCCGTTCTACAAGGCGCTGATGATGGCGATCTCGGTGGGCATGTTCGCGTTTCTCTATCTGGGCTTCAAGCGAACGCGCATCGGCCTCATCATCCAGGCATCGCTCACGCATCCGCACATGGTCAGCGCATTGGGGCACGATGTGCCGCGCATCTTCGTGCTGGTATTCGCCATCGGCAGCGCGCTCGCCGGTCTGGCCGGGGTGATCGGCGGGTTCGCTTTGCTCACCGAGCCGAATATGGCGGCGGCGCTCGGCCCGATCGTGTTTGTCGTCGTCGTGCTGGGCGGCCTCGGCTCGATCCCCGGTGCGCTTATCGCATCGATGGTCATCGGCATCGTGCAGACCTTCGCGGTCGCGCTGGACTACTCGATGCTCGACGTCTTTCGCGTCCTGAACGTGCAGGTAGCACGCGACTCTCCGCTCTATGAAGTCTACTCGATCAAGATCGCGCAGGCCGCGCCGATCATTCCCTACCTGCTGCTGGTGCTGATGTTGATCCTGCGCCCGAAGGGCCTGTTGGGCACACGCGAGACATGAGCAGGAGCCGTGCGACGCCGTCCTCTGACGCGCTCCTCCCGGTGCGAAGCGGATGGTTGCGTGAACATGGCTTGTGGCTGGTCGCCATCGGCCTATTGCTCGTCCTGCCGCACATTCCGGGCTTGAACAGCAACTTCGGTCGCTCGCTCTTGAGCCAAATGGCCATCGCGACGGTGTTTGCGCTTTCGTACAACCTGTTGCTCGGGCAGACCGGCCTGCTCTCGTTCGGTCATGCGGTGTATTTCGGTTTGGGAGGCTTTGCGGCGATCCATGTGATGCGAGCGATCAACGCCGGGTTCGGGCTTCCGATGCCTTTGGTTCCGCTC
>VBDA01000047.1:0-494 GCA_005883655.1 Betaproteobacteria bacterium
AGCCGCGCGCGCTGGCTCGAAAGATCGTAACCTCGTAAACGCGCTGCGCGTATCGCGCGCAGGTCGGGCCGCTCGCCGGTTTGATAGCCGTGGGTTCCGGCCGAGTCGATGGTGATCTGGCTGCAGAGTTGCTCACGCTCGACCAGCATCCGAAACACACCTTCGGCTATCGGCGACCTACAGATGTTTCCCGTGCAGACAAACAGCACCTTTGCCGCCGGTTGCTTATCCGCTTTTTCACTCTGTGAATTAGCGCCGAACAACATACCGAACATTCCTGAAATTCCCAAAAGGATAGTCAAGGTCAGCCAGGGCGAGTGAGGTGGCTGTAATTCTAAAGGGCAGGAGCCTGGTACCCGAGCTCGTTACTTCGGCCATTTGTGACAAGCAAACGGTTCTTCCGGAATCGCGCTCATCGATTTCGGTGGGCTCCCGTTGCGCTAACCGAAGGGAGGCGAAAGCCCCGCACCGGATTGAGGCCTTGGCCTGCAACC
>VBDA01000047.1:500-10816 GCA_005883655.1 Betaproteobacteria bacterium
TAACACGTAGGACGTGGTCCGACGCACGCAACTTCGGCAATTTGTTTTGATGGACCTTCTCGTACCAACCCACCCCCGCTCATGAATTTCGACCGCCCAATGGATCCCGCGCCGTCGGCGCGGACGTCAGTCGCGAAAGACGTATTGACCGGGCGCGCGCTGTTGAATTCCGGCCTGACCGCCACCGGGGTGCTGCGACAGCCCTGGATTCCGTGTTGGATCAGTAACTTGCACATGACTCTCCGCCAGAGGAATCTGTTCCGGCCGCTGGTGCTGATTGCAGCGGCGGCAACGATTATCTCCCTCCTTGGATTTTCCCAGGAAAGCGGACCGTTTAACCCAACGGCCGCCGCGATGCCGCGCCCGGCAGGTCGGGTGTTCGATCCTTTTCTCGCCGACCTCGAAGAACGCACCTTCCGATTCTTCTGGGAAACCGCAAATCCCGAAAACGGCTTGGTCCCGGATCGTTATCCAACGCCGTCGTACTCGAGCATCGCAGCGGTTGGATTCGGCCTTACCGCCTACCCCATTGGCGTCGAGCGGGGTTACATCACGCGCGAAGCTGCCCGCCTGCGCGTGCTCGCGACGCTGCGCTTCCTTCGCGACGCGCCGCAGGGTGACAGCGCCCGCGGCGCGGCGGGCTACAAAGGATTTTTCTATCACTTCCTCGACATGAAAACCGGGGAGCGATTCGGTGACGCCGAGCTTTCGACCGTCGATACCGCAATACTGCTGGCAGGCGCCCTGTTCTGTCAGTCCTACTTCACCGGCGCGGATCTCGAAGAAGTCGAAATTCGCGCTCTGGCTGAGGAAATCTATCGTCGCGTCGACTGGCGTTGGGCTCAGGTGCATCCATCCGCCATCAGCCATGGCTGGACGCCGGAAGACGGCTTTCTTGAATACGACTGGCGAGGTTATAACGAGGCGATGCTGGTGTATCTTCTGGCGTTGGGCTCGCCGACCTTTCCCGTCGAGGCAAAAGCGTGGACCGAATGGACCAGCACCTACGATAAGAACTGGCGTACCGAATTTGGACAGGAGTACTTGAGCTTTGCGCCGCTTTTTGGGCACCAATACACGCACGTGTGGATGGATTTTCGCAAAATCCAGGACGACTACATGCGCAAGCGCGGGCTCGACTACTTCGAGAACAGCCGCAGGGCGATCTATGCCCAGCAGGCTTATGCGATCGCCAATCCGCGGCGCTGCAAAGGCTATGGCGCGACGGTTTGGGGCATCACGGCAAGCGACGGTCCGGCGGATGTCGAGCTTGAGGACAACGGCAGGCAACGGATATACCGTGGGTACGCGGCGCGCGGCACGGACAACCAGGACGATTGCACCCTTGCGCTTACGGCGACGGTGGCATCGATTCCCTTCGCTCCCGAATTGGCGATCCCTGCGGTGCTCGAAATGAATCGCCGCTTTGGCGAGCACATCTATGCGAAATATGGCTTTGTCGATGCATTCAACACGAACTTCCATTTCGACGTCCCTCTCAGCCACGGCCGCGGCATCCCGGGCTTCGGATGGGTCGATATCGACTATCTGGGCATCGATCAGGGGCCCATTTGCGCGATGATCGAAAATCAGCGCAGCGCACTGATCTGGCGCGTGATGGAGAAGAATCCGCACCTGCGTCGCGGCCTCGAGCGCGCTGGGTTCTCCGGGGGCTGGCTCACCGCATCGAAGTGAGCACGGCCGGCGCCCGCCTCCCGTGGCGATGGGCGGCGCCGCTCGTCGCGATCGCTGTCCTGTCGCTCGCAACTGCCTGCAACAGGCCATCCTCTGACCAGACCGTGCTCCGCTTCTGGGCCATGGGCCGCGAAGGCGAGGTCGTCGCCGAGCTTTTGCCCGAGTTCGAGCGTAGCCATCCCGGAGTCCACGTCCAGGTCCAGCAGCTACCTTGGAGCGCGGCGCACGAAAAGCTTCTCACCGCGATCGCGGGAGACGCGACACCCGACATCTGTCAGTTGGGAAACACGTGGATTCCGGAATTTGTGGCGCTTAATGCGCTCCAACCGCTGGATCCCTACCTTGCCGGATCCTCGACGATCGACCACAGCGATTATTTCACCGGCATCTGGGACACGAACGTCGTGGGTGGCAAGCTTTACGGGGTACCGTGGTACGTCGACACGCGTTTGCTGTTTTACCGGCGCGACTTGCTGGCGCAGGCCGGGTTCTCCGCGCCGCCCAAATCGTGGCAGGAGCTGTATCAGATGCTCGCCGCCATTAAGGGGCGCGCGGGACCCGATCGTTACTCGATCCTGCTGCCGCTCAATGAATTCGAACCGCTGCTTATGCTCGCGCTGCAACAGGACGAGCCGCTCCTGCGCGAGGATGGGCGCTGGGGTAATTTCGAAAGCGGCGGCTTCCGGCGAGCGCTTGAGTTCTACCTCGGGATCTTTCAGCGTGGCTGGGCGCCGCCATTGACCAACTCCGAGGTATCCAACGTGTGGAACGAATTCGGTCGCGGATATTTTTCGTTCTACATATCCGGCCCCTGGAACATCGGTGAATTCAAACGCCGCTTGCCGGCGGAAAAGCAGGATACCTGGATGACTGCTCCGCTGCCTGGACCGAATGGCCCGGGCGCGTCGATCGCCGGCGGTTCGAGCCTGGCGGTATTCAGCGCTTCGCGTAACAAGCCGGCCGCATGGCAACTGATCGAGTACCTTTCGCAGCCTGCCGTCCAACGACGCTTTCACGAGCTCACCGGAGATCTTCCGCCTCGACGCGCCTCCTGGGCCGACGGGCCCGTCGCGGACGATGTCTATGCGCGCGCCTTCCGTGACCAGTTGGAACGCGTCAAGCCGGCACCGAAAGTTCCGGAGTGGGAGCGCATCGCCAACGAGATGCGGGTCGTTGCCGAGCGCGCGGTACATGGTGAGCTTTCGGTGGATCAGGCGGTGAAGGAGCTCGACGTGCGCGCCGACAGGATTCTCGAAAAGCGCCGCTGGCTGCTCGGGCGCGGAGCCGGTGGTTGAGATTCGAGCGCGCCGCATGGTGGTTTGTCGCGCCCGCCTTGCTCGTCATCGGCGTGTTCTTTTTCCTGCCGGTTTTCGCCGCGTTGCTGATGAGCCTCACCGATTTCGACATCTACGCGCTGGCCGATCTTCGGAATCTACGCTTCGTCGGCTTGAGCAACTATGTTTCGCTCCTTCAAACGCCGCTATTCTGGCAGGCGTTCGGTAACACCCTCTACTTCGTCGTCGTTGGGGCGATCGGCGTCTCGCTCGGCGCGGCGCTGCTGTTGCACTCGAGACTTGCGCGGTTCAAGGCATTTTTTCGCACCGCTTTGTTCGCCCCGGTCGTGACGACGCTGGTCGCGGTCGCCGTCATCTGGCGTTATCTCTTCAATACCCGCTATGGGCTTCTCAACTACGCGCTGGGTGGCGTCGGGATTCAGCCCATCGATTGGCTCGGCGATCCGCATTGGGCCATGCCAGCGATTATCGTATTCGCGGTGTGGAAGAATTTCGGCTACAACATGATCATCCTCCTTGCGGGACTGCAGAGCATCCCCGAGGAGCTCTACGAGGCGGCGCGGATCGACGGCGCCTCGATCTGGCGACAGTTCCGCTATGTCACGCTGCCGATGCTCGCACCGATACTGCTCATGGTGAGCATCCTTACCATCGCAGGCTATTTCCAGCTCTTTGCCGAGCCCTATGTGATGACGCAAGGCGGTCCGCTGCAGAGCACGGTCAGCGTCCTCTATCTCATGTACGAAGAAGGCTTCAAGTGGTGGAACCTGGGCTCGGCATCGGCCGTGGCCTTTGTTCTGTTCCTTGTCATCTTTGGCATCACCGCGCTGCAACTACGCTACACGCGGCAGGGAGCGTGGACGTGAAGCGCAAGCTCGCCGCGCCGTTCGTCAACGGGCTGCTGCTTGCCGCCGCCGTGATTACGCTCTTCCCCCTGTTCTGGATGACCTCGACATCGTTGATGGTGCCGGGCGAGGCCAGCACGTTTCCGCCGCCCCTTTTTCCGAGTCGCGCGACGTTCGCGAACTACCGCGAGCTCTTCGCCCACGCCGGGCTCGGCCGATACCTGGCGAACAGCGTGCTCGTCGCGACCGTGGCGACCATTGTCTCGCTGGTATTCAATGTATCGGCGGGCTACGCGTTTGCCAAGCTTCGATTCGCCGGACGCGAGCGTATTTTCAAGCTGCTGCTGGGTGCGCTGGTGATCCCCGGGCAAGTGGCGATGGTGCCGCTGTTCCTGCTCCTCAAACATCTCGGTCTGGTCAATACCTACGGCGGCGTGATCGTTCCGGCGATGGCCAGCATCTTTGGCATCTTCCTAGTCCGCCAGTACGCGTTGTCGATCCCGAACGAGCTCCTCGAGGCGGCGCGCATCGACGGCGCCAGCGAGTTTCGAATCTTCCGTTTGATCGTGGTGCCGGTGTTGAAGCCCATTATTGTGACTCTCGCGGTTTTTACGCTGCTCGGCACCTGGAATGACTTCATGTGGCCACTCATCGTGCTCACCGACAAGGATCTCTATACCTTGCCTGTGGCGCTCGCCACCTTGTCGCGTGAGCACGTTCAGGACGACGAGATGATGATGGCAGGATCCGTGGTGACGATTCTTCCCGTGCTGCTGGTCTTCCTGTCGCTGCAGCGCTACTACATTCAGGGTTTGATGGGAGGGAGCGTCAAGGGATGACGAGCGCCTTCGAACAGAGCCAGCGCCGGCGCCACCACGGCACAATGCCTGTGACTGCCGGGGTCGCTCTCGCCATCGTTACCTGCTGCTTCCCGATCTGGGCGCGGCCCGCCGAACTGCCATCGCCGCGCATGCTGGATCGCTTCGATCAAATAGCAGCATGGCAGCCGGTGGCGTCCGACGACGTTCGCGCGTCGATCTATTCCGCCGATGGGCCCCGCCGCGGCGCCCTCCGACTGGACTTCGACCTCAGCGGAACCGCCGGTTATGCAATCGCCCGCCGTGCTCTGCCACTCGACTTGCCGCCGAACTACGAAATCTCGTTCTACATGCGCGCCGATGCGGCCGTGAATAACCTTCAATTCAAGCTCATCGACGCCAGCGGCGATAACGTGTGGTGGTTCAATCGTCCCAACTTCGAATTCCCGCGCCAGTGGCAGTTGGTGACAATCAAAAAGAGGCAAATCGAATTCGCATGGGGGCCGACCAAGGATCGCACGCTGAACCATGCTGCCACGATCGAGCTCGTCGTAAGCGCCGGTCGCGGTGGCGGCAACGGCTCGGTCTATGTCAGCGAGCTCGGCTTGCGCGAGCTTCCACCGGAACCGACCAGTTTCCCTTTACCTTCCGCGCACGCATCATCGTCTTTGCCCGGTTCGGAACCCTCTTTCGCAGTCGATGGGTCCCTCGCCAAAGGATGGAAGAGCGATCGCACGACGGGCAAGGAACAGGCCCTTACGGTCGACTTCGGCCGCATGCGTGAATTCGGCGGTCTGATCGTGCACTGGCAAGAGCGGGCGTTTGCGTCGCATTACGACGTCGAGTTTTCGGACGACGGCTCCCGATGGCGAACCGTGCGCAGCATCGTCGACGGCAACGGAGGTCCCGATGTGCTCCTGCTGCCGGACGCGCAGACGCGATTCGTCCGCTTGGCGCTTCACCAAGGTCCGGCCGACGCTTATGGTCTGGCCGAGGTGGAGGTCAAGGACCTCGCGTTCGGCGCCTCTCCCAACGCATTGTTCGAAAGCCTTGCACGCGAGGCGCCTCGCGGAACATACCCGCGCGGCTTTTCCGCCGAGCAGTCGAGCTGGACCCTCATCGGAGTCGACGGCGGCAGCGAGAGCGGCCTCGTCTCCGAAGACGGTGCGATCGAAGTCGCCAAGGGAGGATTCTCGATCGAGCCGTTTGTCGTCACGAAATCGCAGGTGGTCACCTGGGCCGACGTCGATGCCAAGCCATTCCTCGCCGGCGATTACTTGCCGATTCCCGGCGTAAGCTGGCGTCACCCGCAATGGGAATTACGCGTGTCGTCTTTCGCATCGGGCTCGCGGACGCAATCTCGACTCATAGCCCGCTATGACCTGACGAACCACACCGGACAACCGCTGACGCTGACCCTCGTCCTTGCCGCGCGGCCCTTTCAAGTCAATCCGCCGGCACAGTTCTTGAATACCGTGGGCGGTGTCAGTGCCATCCGCGACATCGAGTGGGATGGCTCGGTGCTGTCGATCAACGGCGAACGCAGGATCTCTCCGCTACGGCCACCCGATCGCGTAGGGGCCTTTTCATTCAATGATGGCCAGATTTCCAAAATCCTCGCGAAGCGAAATTGGACGGGCCCAAAAGCGCTGCACGATGCTGCGAGTTATGCATCGGCTGCGCTTGGCTACGATGCCGCATGCGACCACGACCATCGGCCTCGTCATCCCCCTCTCCGGGTCGGCAAAGCCCCCGAATCTCGGCGGACAGCCGGCGCAAGAATGGATCGCGCGACAACAGGAGGCCGTCGTCGCCGTGTGGCGCGCAAAGCTCAATCGCGTCTCGTTGCGCGTTCCGGCTCAGGCTCAGCCGCTTGTCGACACCCTGCGGACGGCACTTGCGCATCTGCTCGTCACACGCGACGGTCCCATCCTCCGCCCCGGCACGCGGTCGTACGGGCGTTCGTGGATCCGCGACGGTGCGATGATCTCGGAATCGCTACTGCGGCTTGGCCACGCGAACGTGGCTGCCGACTATCTGCGTTGGTATGCTCCTCACCAATTCCGGAACGGCAAAGTACCTTGCTGCATCGACGAACGTGGCGCCGATCCGGTGCCGGAAAATGACAGTCCGGGGGAGTTCATTTTTTTGGTGGCGGAAATCTATCGCTATACGCACGATCGGATCTTGATCGAAGCGATGTGGCCGCATGTCGACGCCGCTATTCAATACGTCGACAGACTGCGACAATCCGAGCGTAACGACGCGAATCTCGCGTCGGGAACGCGCGCCTTCTACGGTCTCCTGCCGGCCTCGATCAGTCACGAGGGCTACTCCGAGAAGCCGATGCACTCGTACTGGGACGATTTCTGGGCGTTGAAGGGCTATGAGGACGCGGTGTCGATTGCGATGGCGCTGGGCCACGCCGATGCAGCGGCCCGGCTGTCAGCGCAGCGCGATGAGTTTCGCCGTGAGCTTTCTGCGTCGTTGCAGGCCTCCGCCGCGATGCACGGCATCGCTTATCTCCCGGGCTCGGCCGAGCTCGGTGATTTCGATCCGACGTCGACGACCATCGCGTTCGCGCCGCATGGAGATACGCGCGATCTTCCTTTCGCGTTGGTGCAATCGACATACGAGCGCTATTGGCGCGAGTTCATCGACCGACGCGACGGCAACAAGGCATGGGACGAGTACACACCGTACGAGCTTCGCAACGTCGGCACGTTTGTACGCCTTGGATGGCGCGATCGCGCGCAGGAATTGCTCGCTTTCTTTCTTGCCGGCCGGCGCCCGCCGGCCTGGAACCAGTGGCCCGAAGTGGTCGGGCGAGATCCCAGAAAAACGCGCTTCGTCGGCGACATGCCGCACGCATGGGTAGCATCGGACTTCATTCGATCGGTTCTCGATCTCTTCGCCTACGAGCGCAGCGCCGATCATGCGCTCGTGCTCGCGGCCGGCGTTCCGCCGGCGTGGCTCGACGGGGCAGGAATCAGCGTCGGAAATCTGCGCACCTCCTATGGCATGCTGAGCTATTCGCTCAAGAAGGTACGCGGGCGGACGTTGTTGAACGTGGACTCAGGCTCGCGGCTACCGCCGGGCCATTTCGTGTTTATCTGGCCATGGAAAGAGCCGCCGCGCAGGACCGTCGTCAACGGCAAGAGCGCAAGCTGGCAGGGTAACGAACTCCATATCGGGGAGCTTCCGGCGAGGGTCGTCGTCGAAGGATTCGATGGCCGCATCGCGCGTGGATTGCGCAACGCGGGATCGCGAATCCATTCCGTCGATGCCCCATTGCCGCCGAACTAGGCATATGCTTCCGGGTCGGCGAACGCACAAACGCCAACGGTTCCGGGATGACCAAAAAAATCGAGTTTCCTTCGAACTTTCTCTGGGGCAGCGCGACTTCGGCGTATCAGATAGAAGGATCTCCTCTTGCCGACGGAGCAGGACCCAGCATCTGGCAGCGCTTCGCCCACACTCCAGGAATGATTCACGACGGGGAAACCGGCGACATCGCCTGCGATCACTACCGGCGCTACATCGATGACGTGGCGCTGATGCGCCGGCTGGGAATGAATGCGTACCGCTTCAGCGTCTCGTGGAGTCGGGTCCTGCCGCGAGGCCGAGGCCAAGTCAATCCCGCGGGCCTTGATTTCTATGGCCGGCTGGTCGACGCGCTGCTGGAAAATGGTATCGAACCCATGGTCACGCTTTTTCACTGGGATCTTCCGGCGGCGCTCGATGATTTGGGAGGTTGGCTCAATCCCGATATCGCAAATTGGTTTGCCGACTATGCATCGATTGTGTTTCGCAAGCTGGACGACCGGGTCAAGATGTGGGTAACGCTCAACGAGCCGTGGGTCGTGACCGACCGCGGCTATCTGCACGGCGCGATTGCGCCCGGACATCGCAACCGATTCGAAGCTCCGATCGCGGCCCACCACCTGTTGCGCGCCCATGGCGCAGCAGTGCAGGCGTATCGCAGCGTAGGCAAGCATCGCATCGGTCTGGTGGTGAACCTGGAACCCAAGTATTCCGCGTCAAATGAGCCGGCGGATCGCGAGGCAACCGCACGCGCGGATGCCTATATGAACCGGCAGTACCTCGACCCGGTGTTCCTGGGCCGATATCCTGACGAGCTAGGCGAAATCTTCGGCGATGCATGGCCCGCGTGGCCGGCCGAGGATCTTGCGCTGATCAGGCGGCCGATCGATTTTCTCGGCGTCAACTATTACACTCGCAACGTGACCAGATGCGACGCCAACGCGTGGCCGCTGCGCGCGGCGCCGGTCCGGCAGAAAGGGGCGACCTATACCGAAACGGGTTGGGAGGTCTACGCCCAGGGCCTGACCGATACGCTCCTCTGGGTCATGGAGCGCTATGGAAATCCACCGGTCTATGTCACCGAGAATGGAGCGGCATTTTTCGATGCTCCGACCGTGGAGGACGACCGCGTCGAGGATCCCCTGCGCATCGACTATCTGCGCAAGCATATCAAGGCGATCCACGCCGCCATGCAAAGCGGCGTCGATTTGCGCGGCTACTTCGTATGGTCGCTCCTCGACAATCTCGAGTGGTCGCTCGGCTATTCCAAGCGCTTTGGGATCGTGCACGTAGACTTCGCAAGTCTGAAGCGCACGCCGAAGGACAGTGCGCACTTCTATTCCAAAGTCATCGCCACCAACGGGCTGGTGCTGAACGAACCGGCGCATGCGGCGCCATGAGTGGCCAAGTCAGGTTCGGCGGTTGCGCGACCGCGATCCTCGGCGCGTTGTGTGGCTTGCTTGCGTGGCAGTCCGCGCTGGCGTTCAACTTCGAGGACGTGGCACAGCGCGCCCGGCAACTCGCCGCGGCGTCGTTCAAACCGCCGGAGAGCAAGCTGCCCTCGGAGATCGAAAAGCTCAACTACGACGAGTTCCGCGATATACGCTTCAAGCCTGCGCGTTCGCTATGGCGCGCGGACCGGCTTCCGTTCGAGATCGCGTTTTTCCACGAGGGCCTGTTTTTCAAGCAGCCCGTCAAAATCAACGAAGTATCCGTGGAAGGCGTGCACGAGATCAAGTTCACGCCGGACCTGTTCGACTACGGTGCGAACAAGATCGACCCCGGCGCGATGCGCGATCTCGGCTTTGCAGGTTTTCGTGTTCACTACGCGATCAACTCGCCGAAGTACAAGGACGAGGTACTGGTGTTTCTCGGAGCGAGCTATTTTCGTGCGCTGGGCAAAGGCCAGATCTATGGATTGTCGACGCGGGGCATGGCCATCGATACCGGACTTGGCTCGGGCGAAGAATTTCCGCGCTTCGTGGAATTCTGGATCGAGCGGCCGGTCCCGTCCGCCAACGAGCTTACGATCTACGCACTGCTCGATTCGCGGCGCGTCAGTGGGGCGTATCGATTCCTGCTCAAGCCCGGGACGGACACGGTGACGGAGGTCAAGGCGCGCCTCTTTCTGCGCGAGAACGTGACCAAGCTCGGCATGGCGCCGCTGACGACGATGTACTTTTTCGGCGAGAATCAGCGCTCCGGCCGCGATGATTATCGTCCCGAGGTCCACGATTCCGACGGGCTATTGATGCAGTCGGGGACAGGGGAATGGATCTGGCGACCGCTGGTGAATCCCAAGCGGCTTCTGGTGACCTCGTTTGGAATGACCAACCCGG
>VBDA01000048.1 GCA_005883655.1 Betaproteobacteria bacterium
TTGCTGTTCGGCGACGCTGGTGAACTGCGCCTCCAGCGCCGGCTGCTCCCGGGTCAGGCGCTCGTAGCTCAGGAGGTCGAATCCGAGCAAAGCGGCGCACGCCGCGGCCAGAAAAAATACCAGCGAAGACAGGCCGTGCAGAGCGCATGATCCAAGGCGCCTGCGACGGAAACGGCGACGGGCCTGAAGCAGAAATATCAGGCCGATGAGCGCACACAAGGTGGTGACAGCGGCGACGATCATGGACGCGACGGACCTTGGATTCGGTCCGGTTCATTATCGCAGGAATCAACGATCTCGGTTTCGTCGTAAAGTACGCGGAAACCGCCACGCCAAAAAAACCGAGGAGGATCCATGCAGGGCAACATGATGCAGATGCCGCTTTTGATTTCGGCGCTGCTGCGCCACGCGGATGCCTATCACGGCGATACCGAAATCGTCTCCCGCCTGGCTCCCGGCGAGATCCATCGCTACACGTATCGTGACGCACATCGGCGCACGCGTCGGCTTGCTAACGCGCTCGGCTCGCTTGGCGTCGTGCAATCGTCGCGCGTCGGGACGCTAGCTTGCAACACGCACCGCCATTTCGAGCTTTATTTCGCGGTGTCGGGCGTGGGCGCGATCATCAATACCGTCAATCCGCGCCTGTTTCCCGAGCAGGTCGAGTACATCATCAACCATGCCGAAGACGAGATCATGTGCTTCGATCCTGCCCTGCTGCCGCTGGTGGAAAAGATCGCCGCCCGATGTCCCAGGGTCAGGGCCTGGGTCGCGCTCACCGGCGCGGGGGAGATGCCCGAAAGCGAGCTTGAGCTACTCTGCTACGAGTCGTTGCTGGGCAGCCACGGCGATCGATTCGAATGGCCCGAGCTCGACGAGAACACGGCGTCGTCGCTTTGCTACACGTCAGGCACCACCGGCAATCCCAAGGGAGTGCTCTATTCGCATCGGTCGACGCTGTTGCATACGCTGGCCATCTGCCTTCCCGACGGACTCGATTTGTCGGCGCGTGAAGTGATGATGCCGGTTACGCCCATGTTTCACGTCTTCTCGTGGGGCCTGCCCTACGCCGCGTGCCTGGTCGGCGCGAAGCTGGTGCTCCCGGGAGCGCAACTCGATGGCGCGAGCTTGTACGATCTCTTCGAAAAGGAGCAAGTGACGTTTACCAGCGGCGTGCCGACGGTATGGCTCGGCTTGCTCGAGCATCTGCAATCGAAAAAATTGAAGTTGTCGAGCTTGAAACGCGCCGTGATCGGAGGCTCGGCGTGCCCACCGGCGATGTTCGACCAATTCGCGGACCTCGGCGTCGAAGTGATTCACGCCTGGGGCATGACCGAGACGAGTCCCTTTGCGACCTCGAACCACCTCAAGGCCAAGCATCTCCTGCTGCCCGAAGCCGACCGGCGCAGGCTGCGCACCAAGCAGGGCCGGCCCGGCTTCGGCGTCGAGTTGAAGATCGTCGACGGTGAGGGGCGCGAGCTACCGCGCGATGGCGTGGCATTCGGCGACCTGCTGGTTCGAGGGCCCTGGGTGACCGTGGCTTATTTCAAGGCGGACGGCGACAGCGTTCTGCGCGACGGCTGGTTTCCGACCGGCGACGTGGCGACGCTCGATGAAGACGGCTTCGTTCAGATCACCGACCGCTCCAAGGACGTCATCAAATCGGGCGGCGAGTGGATCAGCTCCATCGACATCGAAAATTTCGCGATCGCGCATCCCGCGGTCGCCGAAGCCGCGGTCATCGGTGTCGCGCATCCCAAGTGGGCCGAGCGGCCGCTCCTGGTGGTGGTGCGCAAATCGGGCCAGGACGTCGACCGCGAACAGTTACTAGGCTTCCTTCGCGACAAGATCGCCAAGTGGTGGCTGCCGGACGACGTCGTGTTCGTCGAGAGTCTGCCCCACACCGCGACGGGAAAGCTTTCCAAGCTGACCTTGCGGCAGCAGCTAAAGGATTATCGATGGCCCGAGGTGCCCGCCTCGACCGCTTTGACATAAACTGGTGTCCTGTCCCGTAAATTCCGAAGATAAAGAAGCGCATTTCGCCGCGAATTATCGAGCGAATTTGCGCGGCAGGACACTAGCCGGTGGAGCGAAAGCACTGCGTGACATTGCGAGAGGTGACATGACAGCACCGACGGCATCGAAATGGCGCCTGCACGGCGTGCGTGTCGTGCATGCCGACGAGCTCGACGTCAATACGCCGCAGACGCCGGGGATGAATCGCGCGGCCGCCATCACCGCGGCGCGTGCCGGCGCAGAGAAATTGTGGGCCGGCACGGTCGTCATCCACCCCAAAGCGAAGACAGGGGCGCATCATCACGGGCCGGTCGAGAGCGTCATCTATGTCGTCAGCGGCAAGGCGCGCATGAAATGGGGCGATCGGCTGGAGTTCATCGCCGAAGCCGGACCCGGGGACTTCATCTACGTGCCTCCATTCGTCCCGCACCAGGAAATCAACGCCAGCGATGACCAGCCGCTTTCGTGTGTTCTGGTGCGGAGCGGTCAGGAGCCCGTGGTCGTGAATCTCGACATTGCCGCGGTCGAGCCGAATCCCGAGCAGGTGCACTGGGTCGACAATATTCATCCGGCACCGAAAACGTAGCCTGCTTTCAGGGCCACGATTGCTTACGCGCGGCTTGTCGCCGCGTCGGCGCTGCCCATGGATCAACGTGAGGCTCACATGAGTGATTTCTATCATCAGGGCAGCCGCGAGCTGCAGGACCGCTTCGACACCCGCCGCCTCGCTGATCGCATCGAGCAGCGGCTGGTGGTCGATCGCGTCGGAGACGCCGACAAGGCATTCATCGAGTCGCTCGACATGTTCTTTCTCGCCACCACCGACGAGGCCGGTCAGCCGAGCTGCTCATACAAGGGCGGCGAGCCCGGCTTCGTTCGCGTCGTCGATCCGGTCACCCTGGCGTTTCCGAACTACGACGGCAACGGCATGTTTCTTTCGATGGGCAACGTCGTGCGCCATCCGCGCGTCGGGATGCTATTCATCGACTTCGAGCGGCAGCGGCGGTTACGCCTGTCGGGAGAGGCCAGCATTGCCACGGCCGATCCCTTGATGTCCGATTTCGCGGAGGCCCAGTTCATCGTCCGGGTGGCCGTGGCGCGTGTGTTCCCGAATTGCCCCCGATATATCCACAAGTATCAGCGGGTCGAGCGATCGTCATTCGTGCCCAAAGTTGGATGCGAAACGCCGGTGCCGAACTGGAAAAAGAACGATTGGGCCATCGACGTGCTGCCCGAAAAAGATCCGGCACGGTCCAGGTAAATAAACTGCGCTAACGCACTTCAAGCCCGTGTTTCTTGTGCCACCCCGCTATGGATTCCTTGGGATATTCGCGGTAATGCTTGTGCGCGCGTCCCTTGGGCACGTCGGCCCACGGTGCGGCATAGTTGAGCATGAGCTCGATGTCCTGCTTTGGCTTGGGCAAAGGCGTGTCTATCGCTGATGCGAAGGGATACACCCATTCCGGCCATTGCGGATCCCACACCCATAGCGCACTTGCGCACTTTACGCAGAAGTTGCGGCGCGCCTGCGACAAGGTACCGCGGGTGCCGCGCTTCGCGCCCTTTTCCTTGATTCGGGCGCGGTACACGCCAACGCTCCTGGCGCCGGTCACCTTGAGCGTTGCCGTCTCGCCCATGATGTTGATCGCATAGCCGCCGCCGCCCGCGGTCTTGCGGCATATCGAGCAATAACAGCGCATGAACGGTTGCGGCGTGTGCGAGTCAACGGTGAATTTGACCGCGCCGCAATGACACGAGCCCTCGAGCTTCATCGTCACCTCCTCGGTGCAGGGGACGACGATGATAGCGCGGGACAACGGTGGGCGCACGCTGGCACAGTAATGCCGGCAAGCGTTGCGACAACGTATCTAGGCGCGATACGTCGATCCCTAGGCTGCGGCCTGTGCGCCGAACTTGGAGCGCTCGAGTTTTTTGAGCTCACTCCCCAGGTACGAGGCGATGGAACGCATGCCGTAGATGCCGGCTGCGGATTCCGCGGCGGGGTTGTAATTGGTATTGG
>VBDA01000387.1 GCA_005883655.1 Betaproteobacteria bacterium
TTTCGCCGGTTGCTTTTCCTTGACGTTCGGCCCGATCACCTTGGAGCAATGCGTTGCGCAAGCTACGGGCTTGCTCGCCGATCGGGCCGAGCAGCTCGTACGTCTGTTCACAGCTCTCCGCCGCACCCTTGCTTCAGCGTCCGCTGACGGCGAGCCCTGACGACAAACAATGAGGCCATGTCTTCGATGCGTTCAGTGCGACAGGCCCATCATGTGATCGGGAAGCCAGGTGGCGATCTCCGGAAAAGCGCACAAGATCACGATCTGCAGCATCATGCAAATCACGTAGGGAATCGTGCCCCACATGATGCGCGTCACCGGCACATCGGGCGCGATCGAGCTGACGATGTAAATATTGAGCCCGACCGGAGGATGGATCAACCCTATTTCCATGTTGATGGTGAGGATCACGCCGAACCACACCGGATCGAAGCCAGCAGCCTTGATGATGGGATAGAGGATCGGCGCGGTCATGAGGATGATCGCAGCCGGCGGAATGAAAAACCCGCAGACTAGCAGGAACACGTTGATCATTCCCATGAGCAGCCAGCGATTGA
>VBDA01000388.1:0-2937 GCA_005883655.1 Betaproteobacteria bacterium
CCTCGGACGGTGTCGCCACCCCGCCGTAGAGCGCGTACATGACACCGACGATGATGACGATGAACGGCGCGATTTTTGGAATCGACTGAAACTTTTCTTTCCAGCTGTAGCGAAAATCGACGGCGTGCGAACGAAAGCCCCGTTTCCAGATGATGAACAGCGTCCACAGCATGAACAGCGTCGTGAGCATGATGCCGGGCAATACGCCGGCGAGAAACAGGCGTCCGATCGAGGTCTCGGTCGCAATGCCATAGAGAATGAAGGTGATCGACGGCGGGATCAGAATGCCAAGCGTGCCGCCGGCGCAAATCGATCCGGTCGCAATGTCGTCGGGATAGCCGCGCCGCCGCATTTCCGGAATGCCCATCTTGCCGATGGCGGCGCAGCACGCGGGCGACGAGCCGGTAAGCGCGGCGAACACCGCGCACGCGCCGAGGTTCGAGATCACCAGCCCGCCCGGAAGACGGTAGAGCCAGCGGTCGAGCGCTTCGTAGAGATCCTTGCCGGCCGGCGAGGAGCCGATCGCCGCACCCATCATCACGAACATGGGAATCGACACCAGCGTGAAGTCGTTCAATCCGTGAAAGAAGGTCTCGGCAACGACGTGCAGCGCACCAAAGCCCTGAAACATGACGATGAATGCAATCGAAAGCGCCCCGAGACCGAAGGCGACCGGCGTGCCCGAAAGCAGCACGACCAGCGTAACGACAAGGACCATCGCGCCCTGGGTTGATGGGCTCACGCTCGACGCGCCTTGTCAATGCCGAAAGGCGGCTCACGGCCGGTGGCCAGACCGTAAAGCTCGACCACGTATTGCAAGGTGAGGATCCCGAGGCCTATCGGCATCGACGCGTAGGGAATCCACAACCGCACCCGCCACATGGTGTTCGAGAGCCAGCGCTGGTTCCACGCCTCAAGCCAATATTCCCCAGTGAGTACCGCCATGGTCACGCAGAACGCCATGGCCAACAGCATCGAGATCAGCGCCAGCCACCAGCGCTTGCGCGGGCCAAGGTAGAGCGGCAGCACGTCGACGTTCACATGCCCGCGCGTCATCAGCACATAAGGGCTGCCGATGAACGTCGCCGCGACCAGGCTGTAGGTGACGAAATCGGTTTGCCAGATGGTGTTCTCGTTGAGCACGAAGCGTACGAACACCATCTCGCAGACGATGACGACGCTGACGGCGATGAGCGCCGCGGCGAAATAGCCGCAAGTGCGCGAGATGAGCCTGACCGCGCGGGCGAATTGTTCCATGCGCCGCCTCTACTTGAGCCGGTCGTCAGTTCGACAGGAAATTCGGCGAACGACGCAAGCCATCGGCCGACGAAAGGAACTCAAAGCGTTTTACTTGACGCTCAACGCTTCGTCGATCAGCTTCTTGCCGTCCGGCACGTCCTTGGCGAACTCCGCATAGGAGCTCTTCCTTGCGATCTCGATCCACTGGTTGTACTGCGCGTCGGTGAGGCTCTTGACCTCGACGCCGTGATCCTTGTAGGCCTTGATCGTCGTCTCGTCGACCGACTCGGCCTTGTCCTCGTAGTACTTCTGCGCCTTCTTTCCGGCCTGGATCAGAACGTCCTGCTGCTTTTTGTCGAGCTTGTCGAAGCTCCTTTTCGACATCAGCAGCGGCTCGTACATGAACCACAGCGCGTTCGTGCCCGGTGCGGTCAGGCATTTGGCCTGCTCGTAGAGACGGAAGGACAGGAAGCTGCCCATGCTGGTGTCGGTCCCCTCGGCGACGCCGGTCTGGAAAGCGTTGTAGATCTCGTTCGACGGAATCGATACGATCGAGGCGCCTGCCAACTGCCACATCTGCGCGAAGGTCGGACCCGCCGCGCGAAACTTCAGCCCCTTGACGTCGTTGGGCTCGAGGATGCAGCCGCGCTTGGATACCATCCCGCCGCCGAACCACGCATCCGACAGCACGATTGCGCCTGCCTTCTCGATGTGCGCGTGGATATCCTTCATGAACTGCGAGTCGTTGAGTCGCTTGGCACGGTCGTAGCTGCGCACCAGGCCCGGCATCAAGGTCGCGCTGAAAGCGCGTACCTGGCCGCTCGCGTAATCGAGCGGGAACAAGGTGATGTCGAGCTGGCCGTTGACCAGCGCGTTCCACTGCTGCTCCGCCTTGAACAGCGATGCGCCGGGATAGACCTGGATATCGAGATCGACGTTCGCGGCCTTTGCCTCGCGGGCGATCATCTGAACCATGTCGTCGCGCACATCGCCCTTGCCGCCGGGAAACTGATGCGACGCCCGCATCACGACCGGAGCGGCCATGACGGAGCCCGCCAGCAGCGCGATCAACAGCGCGCCAACTATGCCGCTGTGCTTGAACTTGCTCATCGTTCCTCCTCCAGGTTGTCGATCGGACACGGTCCATTGCGACCGGTACGACGGGATATTGTTGTTGGCGCAAAAAACGCCGGCCTATTCTAAATCTGCTGCCGACTCAGGCGGCAGGACTCGCCATCTCATCGCGCGCGGCGTCGTTATAACCCTGGCCCTCCTCCACCGTGCCGCCGGCGCCGACCCGTACCGCGCAATACTTGAACTCCGGGATCTTGCCGAAAGGATCGAGCGCCGGGTTGGTCAACAGATTCGCCGCGGCTTCGTAGAAGCAGAACGGAATGAACACCGCTCCCCTCGGCGTGCCGTCATCCGCTCGCGCGAAGAGTGTGACGCTGCCGCGCCGCGAAGCCACCGTAACGACGCCCCCCGCAGCCACTCCCAACGCTTTAAGATCCTCGGGATTGATCGATGCCACCGGCGCCGGCTCGAGGCTGTCCAGAACCTCGGTGCGCCGGGTCATGCTGCCGGTATGCCAATGCTCGAGCTGGCGGCCGGTAATCAGCACAAAGGGATATTCCGCATCGGGCCGCTCCGCGGCAGGAATGATTTGCGCGGGAACGAAGCGACCGGTTCCGGTCTCGG
>VBDA01000388.1:2999-7228 GCA_005883655.1 Betaproteobacteria bacterium
CTCGGATGCTCGTAGTGCCAATCGAGTCCAAGCTCCCTGCCCATGGCATTGATGATCCATAGGTCCTGACGCGCGTCGCCTGGTGGCTCGAGCGCCTGACGGCCGAGTTGCACCGCGCGATCGGTGTTGGTGAAGGTGCCGGTTTTCTCCGGGAAAGCGGACGCCGGCAGGATGACGTCGGCGAGATAGCCCGTCTCGGTGAGGAAGATATCCTGCACCACCAGCATGTCCAGCTCCGACAAGGCCTTGCGTGCGTGACTGACATCGGGATCGGACATCGCCGGGTTTTCGCCCATGATGTACATGCCGCGTATTTCCCCCGCGTGCACGGCGTTCATGATTTCCACGACGGTGAGTCCGGGCACCGGATCGAGCTTGGCGCCCCAAGCTGCTTCGAAGCGAGCGCGCATGGCCTGGTTGTCGACCCGGTCCTGGTTGTCGACCCGCATGTAGTCGGGAAACATCATCGGGATCAAGCCGACGTCGCTCGCACCCTGGACGTTGTTCTGTCCGCGAAGCGGGTGCAGGCCGGTCCCCGGCCGGCCGATCTGCCCGGTCATCATCGCCAGTGCGATCAGGCAGCGCGCGTTATCGGTTCCGTGGACATGCTGTGAAATTCCCATGCCCCACAGGATCATCGAACAGCGAGACGTGGCGTAAAGCCGTGCCACCTCGCGAATGACAATCGCGGGAACGCCGCACAGCGGCGCCATCGCTTCCGGACTGTAACCCGCGACATTGGCCCTGAGCGCATCGAAGCCGTTGGTGCGGCCCGCGACAAAGCTCTCCTGCACCCAGCCCTCTTCGATGATGGTGTGCATGATCGCGTTCAGCAGCGCTACATCGGTATCGGGCTTGAACTGGAGGTAATGCGTGGCGTGTCGCGCGAGCTCCGAGCGCCGCGGATCGATGAGAATGAGCTTGGTCCCGCGCTTGACGGCGTTTTTCATCCACGTCGCCGCGACCGGATGATTCACGACCGGGTTGGCGCCGATGAGCAGAATCACGTCGGCGAGCATGACATCCATGACCGGATTGGATACCGCGCCGGAGCCGATGCCTTCGAGCAGCGCGGCAACGCTGGATGCGTGGCAGAGCCGCGTGCAATGGTCTACGTTGTTCGAGCCAAAACCGGTTCGCACGAGCTTCTGGAACAAGTACGCTTCCTCGTTCGATCCCTTGGCCGATCCGAACCCCGCCAGCGCTTTCGGGCCCCGCGTATCGCGAATGCCGCGCAGCGCGCCGCCGGCCAGGTCGAGCGCCTCCGCCCAGCTTGCTTCGCGAAACACCGACAGCGCATTGTCCGGGTCCATCACGAAATCGGCGGATTTGGGTATCCCGGGCTTGCGGATCAGCGGCGTGGTCAGTCGCTGGCGGTGATGAACGTAGTCGAAGCCGAAGCGCCCCTTGACGCAAAGGCGCTCGCGATTGGCGATGCCGTCGCGTCCTTCGACGCGCACGATACGATTGTCGGCGACGTGATAGGTGAGCTGGCAGCCAACACCGCAATAAGGACACACCGACGCGACGGTCTTGTCCACCGGGACCAGATAGGCGTCGTGCGCCGGCGCGAGCGCACCGGTGGGGCAGGCTTGCACGCATTCGCCGCACGCGACGCAGGTGGATACACCCATCGGGTCGGCAAGATCGAATACGATCTGCGAGCTCGCGCCGCGAAACGCGTAGCCGATGACGTCGTTGACCTGTTCTTCGCGGCAGGCGCGTACGCATCGCGTGCACTGGATGCAGGCGTCGAGATTGACTGCCATCGCCGGATGCGAGAGGTCGGAAGGCGGCTGCGCGCGGGCCTCGAAGCGCGGCACGCCGATCTTCAGCCGTCGCTTCCAGTAATCGAGCTCCGAGTCGAGCTTGTAAACCCTTTGCGGCACGTCCGCGGCCAGCATTTCGATCACCAGCTTTTGCGAGTGCACCGCGCGCGGGCTGTCGCTCGAGACTTCCATTCCAGCCGTCGGTGCGCGGCAGCACGACGGCGCGAGCACGCGCTCGCCCTTGATCTCGACCATGCACGCGCGGCAATTGCCGTCGGCGCGCATGCCTTCCTTGTAGCAAAGATGCGGGATATCGATACCGTGACGCTTGGCCGCCTGGATAATCGTCTCGCCGCGCTCGGCGCTGAGCCCGACACCGTTGAGTAGAAACTCGGTGCGTTCGACGTCGAGCGCTTTTTCATACGGAGCGTTCATTACCTGAGCTCCTCAGGAAAATATTGGATCACGCACGTAATCGGGTTGGGCGCAGCCTGCCCGAGCCCGCATATCGACGCGTCGATCATGACCTGGGAAAGCTCAGCGAGCAGGGCGGTGTCCCATTTCGGAGTGGCGAGGAGCCCGACTGCCTTCTGAGTGCCGACGCGGCACGGCGTGCATTGACCGCAGGATTCATCGGCAAAAAAGCGCATCAGGTTGAGCGCGGCGTCGCGTGCGCGATCATGTTGCGAAAGGATGATCACGGCTGCGGAGCCGATAAAACATCCGTGCGGCTGCAGCGTATCGAAGTCGAGCGGAACGTCGCTTAAGCGTGCCGGCAGAATTCCGCCGGACGCTCCGCCCGGTAGGTACGCATAGAGCTCGTGTCCCGGAAGCATGCCGCCGCAAAATTCGTCGATCAGCTCGCGCACGGTGATGCCCGCCGGCGCAAGATGGACGCCGGGTTTGGCGACCCGCCCGGAGACCGAAAACGAGCGCAGGCCCTTGCGCCCGTTGCGTCCCTGACCCGCGAACCACTCCGCGCCTTTCTCCAGGATATCGCGCACCCAGTACAGCGTTTCCATGTTGTGCTCGAGCGTGGGGCGGCCGAAGAGTCCTACTTGCGCGACGTAAGGCGGACGAAGGCGAGGCATGCCGCGCTTGCCTTCGATCGATTCGATCATTGCCGACTCTTCGCCGCAGATATACGCTCCGGCCCCGCGGCGCAGATGAATGTGCGGCAGCGGGCGGGGAGGGTTGGCTTGCAGCGCAGCGAGCTCGCGCGCGAGCACGGCCCGGCAAGCTGCGTACTCGTCGCGAAGGTACACGTAGATCTCTTCGATACCGACGGCCCATGCCGCGATGAGCATACCCTCGATGAAGCGGTGCGGATCGCGTTCCAGATAGTAGCGATCCTTGAAAGTGCCCGGCTCGCCCTCGTCGATGTTGACCGCCATCAGCCGCGGCGCGGGTTCGGCGCGCACGATGCGCCATTTGCGGCCCACGGCGAATCCCGCGCCGCCCAGCCCCCGAAGGCCCGAGTGCTCCATGGCGGCAATGACTGCTTCGACGGAACGCTCGCCGCTTCCACATGCGAGCAGCGTGCGATAGCCGCCGTCGGCGCGATACGCAGCGTAGTCGACATACGGGAGCAGCTCGGGCTCGGTCTGCTTGCGTGCGATCGCCTCGGCGATCTTCTTCGTCGTCGCGCTGTCGACCGTGTTGCGTCCGACGACTGCCACCGGCGCATGCTCGCAACGACCCACGCAAGGCGCGCCGATCACCCGCACGCCTGCGCCGCTCGCGCCTTCGACGGCGCGGCGCAAGGTATCGGCGCCGGCCATTTGACAGGACAGCGTCTCGCAGATTCGCACCGTCAGCGCCGGCGGCGGCGTCTCGCCCTCCTTCACCACGTCGAAGTGGTGATAGAAAGTCGCGACTTCATAGACCTCGGTGCGCGCGAGCTTGAGCTCCTCCGCCAGTGCGAGGATGTGCGCCGCAGAAACATGTCCGTAGCGGTCCTGGATGCGATGCAGGAACTCGATCAGCAGATCGCGCTGGCGCGGCGAACTCCCAAGCAGCGCGCGAATCTCGATCAGCGCCTGCGGATCGACGGGACGTCCCTTCGGATGTCCGCGGACGCCGCGTTTGCGGCCGAGCGCCGACGTATCGACGACCGAGACTTCGCTCATGCGCGACCGCCGCCGGGCTGCGTTCGTTCGCGTCCATCAAGGGTCATGGCGTCAGTCGAGGAAGTTGCAATGTTTTTCGACATGCGCGGCAAGGTCCAGCGAGTGCTGTCGTACCAGCGTCTCGGCGAGCTCGGTGTCACGCTTTTCCAGCGCTTCGATGATTCGCATGTGATCGACGATCGAACGCGATGCGCGGTCGCTTTGCGAGATCGTCATCCTCCGTATCGCCCGGACGTGAATGAAAAGATTCTCGATCGTCTTGCCCATCAAATGCGAGCCAGAGAGGCCGATGATCGCCTGATGAAAGGCGATGTTTGCATCCGAATATTCC
>VBDA01000389.1 GCA_005883655.1 Betaproteobacteria bacterium
ATCCGGCCCATCGTTCCCTCGACCTCCGGATGGCCCGCATGACCGACCAGGATGACCAGACGTCCCTGGGCGACGTAACGCTGGCCCTGGCCATGCACTTTGGCGACCAGCGGGCACGTAGCGTCAAGGACATGCAACCCGCGCGCCCGCGCATCGAGCTCGACGACCCTTGCCACCCCATGCGCACTGAAGATGGTGATCGCCCCGGCGGGCACTTCCGTGAGGTTTTCGACGAAGCGCGCGCCTTTTGCGCGCAGGCTTTCGACGACATGGCGGTTGTGAACGATTTCGTGTCGAACGTAGACCGGAGCACCAAAC
>VBDA01000390.1 GCA_005883655.1 Betaproteobacteria bacterium
ACGCTGCTGTCGTGGCAGCATTCGATTCCTGACCGATTCCTGACAGGTTTCGTTTCCTACAATGCAGCCAAGCTTGCTTGATTCGAGTGTGTTTGCGGCGCCGGAGTTCCGAGCGACGAAGCAAACGGTGCTGGCGCTCGCGATTCTGCTGGGCGTGTCCGCAGCTGTCATTGCTCTGCCGCCGGGAATCGCACGTGCGCACGCAATCATCGTGGCGGCACAGCCAGCGATGAATTCCACCGTTGCGCGCGGAGAGCTCGAGATCAGGCTTGACTTCAACAGCCAGATCGATCGCAAACGCTCGCGCCTGAGTCTGCAGCGGCCGGATGGATCTGAAATAATCATCGCGCTCGCGTCGGACAGTCCGGCGGGTGTGCTCGCAGGGCAGGCGCAGGCGACGCTTAGCGGGAGCTGGAAGCTGCGCTGGCAGGTTCTTTCGCTCGACGGCCATATAACGCGAGGTGAGGTGAGGTTCTTCGTGCACGAGCTTGACCGGCCACGTTGAGCACCCTGTTCGACATCTTCGGCTTTCTCAGCGTGGTCCTGCGTGGCCTCGACCTCGCAGCGTGTCGTTCGCGCTGTTCATCGCAACTCCGCTTGCGCGCGATGCAGCGCGCGAGTTGCGCGCCGTTACCGCGAGCGTGCGGCTTTGCATTCAGTGGGCGGCGCTGGCGGCGGTCATTGCGGCGACCGCGGACACCGCGGTAAGCGCCGCTGTGCTGGCGGCGTCGCTGGAAACTTCCTGGCGTGAGGTGGTGGGGGCCGGGTTCGTGATCGCCGGCGGCGTCAAGGCATTGGCCGCTGTGGCGATTGGCGTCGCGGTGTCGCTGCGCCCCCTGGCCGCCGCGTCGACTCGCGTCACCGTCGGCGCCGCCGCAGCGCTCGTTCTCTACCAAGGGCTCGCCAGCAGTCATGCCACTGCCCGCCTGACCGATTCCGCCTTACTGATGTTTGCCACCGGCGCGCACGAGCTTGGCGCCGCACTATGGCTGGGCGGCCTGCCGTGCTTCTGGCTGGCACTGCGGCGGGCCGACACGCGTGAGACCCTGAATCAGATCGGACGCCGCTTCTCGGCGCTCGCGATCATCGGTGTCGCGATGATCGTTGTCGGTGCCCTTGTGTTTGTGCCCATGTACATCGGCTCGCTCGATGCGGTGTACGGCACCGCCTATGGCGCGATGGTGGTGACGAAAAGCGTGATGTTTGGAATGCTTGTGCTGCTTGGCTTCGCCAATTTCCGTGCCGTGCGCCGCTTCACCGCTGACGGCGCCGCGGTCGAGCGGGTCAGGCGCTTCGTCGAAGTCGAAATGGGGGTCGGGTTTGCATTGCTCATGGCGGCGGCATCCATTACCTCGATGCCTCCAGCAGTCGACCTCGTGGACGATCGCGTCAGCTTCGCCGAGCTCGCCGAGCGCATGGCGCCAGCGCCGCCACGACTTCAGAGCCCGGACCATGCGCTGCTTGCGATTCCCGCGCTGCAGGCGCGCCTCGATGACGAGCACGCGAGGCAGGCATCGATACGGACGCCGGCGTTTCTGCCAGGCAGCGGCGCACTGCCGCCGCGAAATGCCTACGATCTTGCGTGGTCCGAGTACAACCATCATTGGGCCGGCCTGCTGGTGGTGCTGATGGGATTCGCCGCCCTCGCGCAACGCAGCGGGCATGCGCCTTGGGCGAAGCATTGGCCGCTGCTCTTTTTGTTGCTTGCCGCGTTCCTGTTCTTTCGCGCGGATCCAGAGGTCTGGCCGATGGGCGAGAGCGGCCTCATCGAGAGCTTGAAAGATCCCGAAGTCGCGCAGCATCGGCTGTTCGTGGTGCTCATCATCGCCTTCGCGCTTTTCGAGTGGCGCGTTCGCACCGCGCGCGTCGCATCGCATCGATCGATGCGCATCTTTCCCTTGTTGACGGCGTTGGGCGGTACGCTCTTGCTGACGCATTCGCATGCACTCGGGAACGTCAAGGATGAACTGCTGGTCGAGATGACGCACCTCCCGATCGCGGTGCTGGGCATCACCGCCGGCTGGGCGCGCTGGCTAGAGGTCGGGGTACAGAAGAAAGCGTTGCGCTGGGCGGGATGGCTCTGGCCGTCGTGCTTTGTGCTGATCGGACTTCTGCTGCTCTCGTACCGGGAAACGTGAGTCTTGGGAAAGCCTCCGGCGAGCTCATGAGCATCACCAGGATGACCACGCACCTCGTGGCGGCCTGCGCGCGCCGTCCGTGGCTTGTGATTGTGGTCGCGAGCGTGCTTGCCGCGAGCGCGTTCACGTACAACGTCGCGCACATCGCGATCGACACCGACAGCGCCAAGCTGATCGGCGAAGATCTGGCCTGGCGCAAGCGCGAGCGGATTTTCGACGCTGCCTTTCCGCAGCGTGCGGACCTGATCGCCGTCGTCGTCGACGGCGCAACACCGGAGCTCGCCGAAGAGGCAACAAAGACTCTGGCTCTGCGGTTGTCGAGCCAGCCCGGTATGTATCGTGCCGTATGGCGGCCGGATGGGGGGCCGTTCTTCGAGCGTGCGGGCCTCCTGTTCGAATCGACTGCCGAAGTTGCGCGCACGACGCAGCAGTTGATCGCGGCGCAGCCCCTGCTCGGCACCTTGGCCGCCGACCCGACGCTGCGCGGGCTGATGGACTCGCTATCGCTGATGCTGGACGGCGTGGAGCATGACCCAGCGATCGTCGGGCAGCTCGCGCAACCGTTGACCGGACTCGCCGAGGCGTTCGAGGCCGTCGTCGCCGGGCAAGTCCCGGCTTTTTCGTGGCATAGCTTGTTCACCGGTAGCGTCCCCGCTCCTCGCGAGCTGCGCCGCTTCATTCTGGTCCAACCGGTACTGGATTACAGCGCGCTGCGTCCCGGTGAAAGCGCCAGCGGCACGATCCGTCAAGCCGCGCACGAGCTGGCACAGGTCGACCCGCGGATCCGGATACGGCTGACCGGCCCGGTGCCGCTCGCCGACGAAGAGTTCGGGACGCTGGCCGAAGGCGCCGCGCTCAATGCCTCGGTAATGATGGTCGCCATCGTCGTGCTCTTGTGGATCGCGCTCCGCTCATTGCGTCTGGTCGCGGCGATCCTGCTAAGCCTCGCGGTCGGACTGATTGTCACCGCTGCAATCGGGCTCCTCGCCTTCGGCGCGTTCAACCTGATCTCGGTCGCCTTTGCCGTGCTCTTTGTCGGACTTGGCGTCGACTTCTGCATCCAGTTCTGTGTTTGTTATCGCGCCAAACGCTACGCAACGGGCGAGCTCTATCTCGCGCTGCGCGACGCCGGCGGAGAAGTCGGCGGCGCATTGGCGCTTGCCGCTGCTTCGACCGCGGCCGGCTTCTACGCCTTCTTGCCGACCGACTACCGTGGCGTGTCCGAGCTGGGTGCGATCGCCGGCACCGGCATGATCGTCGCGTTCGTGGCTACCATCACCTTGCTGCCGGCGCTCATCGCGGTGTTCCGTGCACCCGGTGAGCCCGCCGCCGTGGGTTATGCCGCGCTCGCGCCGCTCGACCGGTTTCTAGTCCGACATCGGCGCCGGATACTCATTTTTTCAGGGGCCATCGCGGCGGTCAGCATCGCGCTGCTGCCGGGCCTTCAGTTCGACTTCAATCCGCTGCACCTGCGCAGTGTCAAGGTCGAGTCGGTGGCGACGCTGCTCGATCTGATGCAGGATCCGAACACCGCTCCCAACACCATCGACGTGCTGACGCCTTCGCTTGCCGATGCGGCGGCACTGGCACGGCGCTTGGAGCAATTGCCCGAGGTCGACCACACCATCACGCTCGCGAGCTTCGTTCCCGAGCAACAGCAGGAGAAGCTGGCGCTGATCGAGGACGCGGCGCTGTTGCTCGATCCAGTGCTCAGGCCCGCCGCCTCGAAGCCCCCGCCCAACGACGACGAGACGGTGCGCGCGATGTCGCATGCGTCAGAGTTGCTCGAACGGGTCGCTGCCGCCCATCCCGGGCTTGGCGTCGCTGCCCCGGCAGCGCGCCTTGGGCGCGCCTTGAGAACTCTCACGCAAGGAGAGCCTCGACAACGCGAGCGCGTGCGGACAGCGCTGATCCCCGGGCTGGTGACGACGCTCGGCCAGCTGCGCTCCGCCATGCAGGCGAGCCCCGTGACGCTCGCGACCTTGCCCGACGAAATCAAGCGCGACTGGATCGCATCCGATGGCCGCGCACGGATCGAGGTCTTTCCCAAAGGCGATGCGAACGACAACCAGACGCTGCGGCGGTTTGTCGCCGCAGTCACGCTACTGGCTCCGGAAGCAACGGGCGCTCCGGTCTCGATCCAGGAATCGAGCCGCACCATCGTGCGCGCTTTCTTGCAGGCCGGCTTGTGGGCGCTGCTTGCGATCATCCTGCTCCTCGCGCTCGTCCTGCGCCGGGCGACCGATGTGATACTCACGCTCGCGCCGCTTGTGCTGTCGGGGCTGGTCACGCTCGGCATCTGCGTTGCCACCGGCCTGGCGCTCAACTTCGAGAACATCATCGCG
>VBDA01000391.1:0-4098 GCA_005883655.1 Betaproteobacteria bacterium
CACTTCGACGACGCTTCGCTGCAGATCTGGTTCGAGTTCGCAGCCTTTGGCGCGTTCTTGATCCTGCTGGGCATCTTTTCGTTCATCATCCAGTTGGTCGTGAGCTTTCGGCGGCGCGTGTCGCTCGCTGACACAACGGGCGATCCATGGAACGGCCGCACGCTCGAATGGTCGACCTCGTCGCCGCCGCCGGTCTACAAGGTCTACAACTTCGCCTTCACGCCGATCGTGCACGTCAGCGATGCCTGGTACGACATGAAGAAGCGCGGCCATATCCGGCCGGTAGCGGGCTTCGTCCCGATCCACATGCCGAAGAACACGGGGGCGGGCTTCGTGCTCGCCGTGCTGAGCATGACCTGCGGGTTCGGCATGATCTGGCACATGTGGCCCGTCGCCGCCGCCGGGTTCGTCACGCTCATCGTCGCGGCAATCATTCACACGTTCAACTACGATCGCGAGCTCGACATCCCCGCGGAGTCGGTTCTGCGTACCGAGGATGCCCGCACCCAACTCCTGGCGAGCCATGTCTGACTCCACCGCGACAGTCGCGCTCGGCGCCGCCGGCGAAGCCCAGGCGCTGCGCTTCTACGACAGCGGAGGCCATCATCCCGAGAACGGCACGCTGCTCGGGTTCTGGCTCTACCTAATGAGCGATTGCCTCGTCTTCGCGAGCCTGTTCGCGACCTATGGTGTGCTGGGCCGCAACTACGCGGGCGGGCCTTCGGGAGCCGACCTGTTCGCATTGCCGTTGGTGGCCGTCAACACGTCGCTCCTGCTCCTGTCATCGATCACCTACGGTTTCGCGGTGATCGAGATGCAGCGAAAACGCCAGGGCGCAACGCTAGCCTGGCTGGCACTCACCGGTTTGTTGGGCGCCGGGTTCGTCGGCATCGAGCTGCACGAGTTCGCGAACCTGATTCACGAGGGCAATGGCCCACAGCGCAGTGCCTTCCTGTCGTCGTTCTTCACGCTCGTCGGCACCCACGGTTTGCACGTAACGTTCGGCATCGTCTGGCTGCTTGCACTGATGGCGCAGGTCGCCACACACGGGCTGATCGCCGCGAATCGGCGGCGGCTCATGTGTCTGTCGATGTTCTGGCACTTCCTCGACGTGATCTGGATCGGCGTCTTCACCTTCGTTTACTTGATGGGAGCTCTGCGATGAGCGCACTGGACACCGACCCGGCGTACGCTGCCGGCCACGGCAACGAGGACGAGCTCGACCACGACCACGACACCTTGCACATCACGGTCGGCGGCTACGTGACCGGATTCGTGCTGTCGGTCATCCTGACGGCGATTCCGTTCTGGCTGGTGATGGCCAAGATCTTCGCGAACCCGACCGTCACGACCTTCGTCATCCTCGGCTTCGCGATCGTGCAGATCTACGTGCACATGGTGTTCTTTCTGCACATGACCTCGAAAGCGGAAGGCGGCTGGACATGGATGTCGCTGATCTTCGCTCTGGTGCTCGTCGTCATCACGTTGAGCGGGTCTCTGTGGGTGATGTATCACCTGAAGACCAACATGATGTTGCCGTCGCCGGAGCAGATGCGCAACATGCCGTGACCGATGCGATCGTACACGCAGCGGAGGGCGCGCAGCCTCCGGGTAATCCCTAAGCGAGAAGCCACATGATATCCGGCGTCGGTCAAGAACCCAGCGGCCCTACGTCGAGCTCCCTCGAGCGCGACGCCCGTGCCGTCGCCGCCGATCCGTCGGAGGTCGCCCCCGGCGACATCGCGACCGGCGTCATCATCGGCCGGACATCGGAATACTTCGACTATTTCGTCTACGGCATCGCCTCCGTGCTCGTGTTTCCCGCGATATTCTTTCCATTCGAATCGCGTCTCGACGGAACGCTTTACTCGTTCACCATCTTTTCGTTCGCATTCATCGCCAGGCCGATCGGATCCATCGTCTTCATGGACATCCAGCGCCGGTGGGGACGTGGGACGAAGCTCACGCTAGCACTGTTTCTGCTCGGCAGCTCGACGGCAGGAATCGCTTTTCTGCCAGGATACGGAAGCCTTGGTTACATGGCGATCGTGTTGCTTGCGATCTTGCGCGTCGGCCAGGGCGTTGCGCTCGGTGGGTCCTGGGATGGATTGCCGTCGCTGCTTGCGCTCTCCGCTCCGAGCAATCGGCGCGGCTGGTATGCGATGGTGGGGCAGTTGGGAGCGCCAGTCGGTTTCATGCTGGCGAGCGGGCTTTATCTGTTGCTCTACGCCAGCCTGTCGTTGGACGACTTCCTCAGCTGGGGTTGGCGCTACCCCTTCTTCTGCGCCTTCGCAATCAATGTCGTCGCCTTGTTCGCGCGCCTTCGACTGGTCGTGACGAACGAATTCGATCACCTCCTGACAGAGCGCGAGCTCGAGCCTACCACCAGCCGCGAGGTGCTTCGATCTCAGGGTTACAACGTGATCCTCGGTGCGTTCGGCGCATTGGCAAGCTATGCGCTGTTCCACGTGGTCACCGTTTTTCCGCTGTCGTGGATCATGCTCTATTCGCAGCAGTCGGTGACGGCGTTTCTCGCCATCCAGATCCTCGCCGCGATGCTCGGAGTATGCGGCGTCGTCGCCTCCGGCATCATCGCCGACCGGTTGGGCCGGCGCAAGACGCTCGGCTTGTTTGCCACGCTGATTGCGGTCTTCAGCGGCTTCGCGCCGACGCTCCTGGACGGTGGCGCGCTAGGGCAGGATGTCTTCATTCTGATCGGGTTCGGCTTGCTGGGACTCTCCTACGGACAGGCGGCCGGCACGCTCAATGCGAGCTTCGAGCCGAGATACCGCTACACCGGCGCCGCGCTCACCTCCGACGTCGCCTGGCTGATCGGCGCGGGATTCGCGCCGTTAGTGGCGCTTGGGCTGTCCGCCTATTTCGGGCTTGGCTATGTCAGCCTGTACTTGCTCTCAGGGGCAGCGGGGACGCTCGCCGCGCTGTGGGTCAATCGGAAGCTGGAAGATAGCGACTGACGTGTGGGTTTGAGTAGACCGCGGCGCCGACGCGCTCGCCTCCGTCCGCTGACCTTCGGGATCAGCAACCAGACGTGCCAGATGATCGTTAGGGCGATCATCTGGCGACCAGCGCGAGGGTAGTAAGCTCGAGCGCGAGCCGTGGGGGCCGGGCGTGCGCCAAACCGTCCGAGGCCGTGGCGAGTAGCTGACTCTGTTCGTCGGCTCCTACAGCACAGGGTGTCCGGTGATCAAAGACGGCAGCCACGTTGAGAATCCTGGCACGTACGTCACCAGCGTTATGGCGATGAAGATAGCCAGGTAGTACGGCCAAGCGGTTTTTGTGGCCTCTCCAATGGAAATGTTACCGATGGCGCAACCCACAAACTGAACGGTACCCACCGGGGGATGGACGAGACCCAGCGCGCAGTTCAGAAGCAACATCATGCCGAACTGCACCGGGCCGACGCCCATCTGGATCGCCAGCGGCAGGAACAACGGAGTGGTGATCAGAATATGCGCCGCCATGTCCAGGAAGATGCCCAAGATGATCTGGATAATGTTGATGTACAGCAACATCAGCCATGGAGTCGTTGTTGCGGTCAGAAGCGCACTTTCGATGGCGTCCGGTATTTCGAGGTACGCCATCTGATAGCGAAGCATGTTGGAGACGCCGATGAGCAGCAATATCACGCCGGTGGTCTTGGATGCCTTGGCCAACGACTTGACCAGGTTCTTCCTGGACATCGTGCGGTAGATAAAAACGGTAAGGATCAACGAGTAGGTCACCGCGATCGCGGCGGCTTCGGTTGCGGTCGCGATACCCTTCATCACGCAGACCAGGATGATGACGACCACCAGCAGCCCGGGGACCGACGCAACGAACGTGCGCAGAACCGCATTCCAACCCGGAAACTTCTCGACCAGCGACTTGCCTTCGACGCTCTTCGGATAGCCGTACTTCACGGCTTGCCAATAGGCGGCGACCAGCATGCACACCATGATCCAGAAACAGGGAATGAGCCCGGCGAACATCAGGTCGCCGATGGATACACCCTTGACGGCATGCCCGTCGATCATTCCGGTAGCAGCCTGCGCAGCAAACGCGTAGATGATCATGTTGTGCGAGGTGGGCATCAGCGCA
>VBDA01000391.1:4157-4624 GCA_005883655.1 Betaproteobacteria bacterium
GACGCCACCCATGGCCGAGGTATCCGCTACGGGAGAACCCGAGACGCCACCGAATAGTGTGGATGCCAATACATTCGCGAGCCCCAAGCCACCTTTCCAGTGACCGACGAGGCTGCGGGCGAAGTCCACGATTTTGTCGGCGATACCTCCATGCAGCATCAACTCGCCCGAAAAGATAAAAAAGGGAATGGCGAGGAACGAGAACACGTTCATGCCCGAGACCATCATCTGGATCGCCGTTTCAAACGGCAAGCCTTCAATGGCAAATGTCGCCAAGCAACTCAGCCCGATCGCGAAGGCGACCGGGACGCCCAACAGCAGGAAAATAACGAAGCTCGCACAGAGAACGGTCAATTCCATGATGGGACGACCTCCTTCCCACTAAGCAGAGCGATCATGTGTTCGACCGAGAACAGCGTGATGAGGACTCCGGCGATCAAGATCGGCGCGTAGCGGATAGCTTCGGA
>VBDA01000391.1:4650-6059 GCA_005883655.1 Betaproteobacteria bacterium
AACATAAACGACAAACTCGCACCAGAATTGGGCTCGTTCCGGAAGCGCCATCACCAGCGAATCCAAGCCGATGTGACCGGCGTCGCGCACTCCCGCTGAGGCGCCGAACATGGCCACCGCAATTATCAGCAGCAAGGCGACCTGCTCGACATAGGGTGGAGCGTTGTTGAAGACGTAGCGCAGGACGACGCCGTAGACAACGACGATCAACAGGCCAGCCAGGCAGGCGCACGCCAGGTACATCGCCAAGTGGAACAGTACCGAATTCAATGTCGTCAACCAGCCGGTGAGCGCTTTTTTTTCGACGCGAATTCCGACCTTGACCTCGAGTTCCTCAGGGCTGCTTCCAAGTTCCATAGCTTCCTCCGGAGTGGCCCGCGGCATGGAAACGCCGCGAGCCGCAAGCAAAACTAATTACAGGCAGAGATCACTTGGTATTGACGACCTCCTGAACCAGGGCCTTCATTTCAGGCGTGGTTGCGAACTTGTCCCAGACCGGCTTCTCGGCCTCCACAAAGCTCTTGCGGTCGATGTCGGAAGCCGGAATGATCTTCGCGCCGCCTTTGATGATGGCTGCCTTGGCGTCCTTCTCCTTGGCCTCCCACAGCTTCACGTAGTACGGCACGGAATCCTTGGCCGCCTTGCGGATCGCGGCCTGCTCTTCCTTGGTAAGCGTATCCCAGATCTTCTTCGAAAACACCAGCACCTCCGGCGGCATCGCGTGCATCGTCTCGGAGAAAACCGGAGCGGCTTCGAAGTGCTTGGTTTCCTCGTACGAAGGGTAGTTGTTCTCCGCCGCATCGATCAGACCGGTTTTGAGCCCGGTGTAGACCTCGGCGAATGGCATCGGCGCTGGCGAGGCGCCCATTGCGCTGATCAGGCTGACCCACAGGTCGGAGGGCTGAACGCGAACCTTCAGACCCTTCATGTCCGCTACCGACTTGATTGGCTTCTTGGCGTACATCGACCGGGCGCCACTTTCGTAGAAGGCGAGGCCCACAAAGCCGGCTTTGTCGAACGCGGCGAGGATCTTTTCGCCCTGTGGGCCGTACATCGTCTTGCGGAAGTGCTCGAGGTCGCGGAACAGGAACGGAAACGCCGGGATCATCGACTCGGGCACGATACCGTGGAAGGCCGACGTGTTGACCCGCACCAAGTCGAGCGCGCCGATCTTCACCTGCTCGACCGTGTCCTTCTCGGAGCCGAGCGAGCTGTCCCCGAACACCTTGATGTTGTCCTTGCCGCCGGTAGCCTTGGAAAGTTCGTCGCCCATGTATTTTACGGCCAGGTTAGTCGGATAGTCCTTCGCGTGCACGTCGGCTGAGCGGAACGTGCGCGCGGTCGTGGTCGTCGCGGTTAGAGCAAACAGCGCGACCGCGATGAGACCAGATAACTTCTTGAGCTGAAAC
>VBDA01000392.1 GCA_005883655.1 Betaproteobacteria bacterium
TTGCGAAAATGAAATCCGGCGCTACAGATTTACGGTGCGTCCCGATGCTGACGACTCTCGCATCGCGTCGAGCACCTGCTGACAGCGCAACCCATCGGTAAAGTTGGGCGGCGGCGAGGTACTCTGCTCGATTCCCTTCGTGAAATCTCGAATCAGCAGTCGAAACGCCATCAGACGGTGGTCGCGGGCGTCCGTGAACGGCATGTACTGCGCCGGCGTCTTGAGCTCCTGGAGGGGCGCACCGTCGCGGCTTGCGACGACGACTCCACTCTCCAGCGGATTAGGGCCCGGCTGCTCGGCGATCAGCATGCCCCGATCGCCCATGACAGCGATCTTCGCCCCGCGCGCCGGCGTGACGGCAAAGGACGAGGTCATCGTCGCCATGCCGCCGCTCTTGAAAGTCACGGTAAACGAAAATGTGTCATCGGTTTCGGCTTTGACGATTTTTCCCGTCGCGGCGTCTACTACGTCCGGGCGAAACGCGGCGAGCCAACCGCTTACCGAAGTGATCTCGCCAAACCAGAATCGCAAGGCATCGATGTAGTGCGAACCGAGCGCGCCGAGCAGGCCGCCGCCTTCGGATTTGTACGCGTTCCAGCTAAGCGGGCGCGGCTCCGGTGAAACGTAGCGGTCGAGGAAGAGCTCCATGGTGCAGAGCTGGAACTTGCCAATGTAGCCATCGGCGAGGAGCCGCCTGATGTAGGCGCGCTGAGGCGTATGGCGAAACTCGTGCGCGATCATCGCCGTTCGCCCGGACTTATCGGCGGCGGCGCGCATTTCCTCGGCTTGCTTCGCGTCGATGGCAAACGGCTTCTCGCAAAGAACGTGCTTGCCCGCGTCGAGCGCCGCGATCGAAAGGCGGTGGTGAGCGCCCGGAGGAGTGATGATCGCGATGGCGGCGAGGTCGTCCCGGCGAATGAGCTCCATCGGGTCCGTATGCACGCTCGCGATGCCGGCCTCGTCCGCGGCTTTCTGCGCCTTTTCACGCGTGCGGCTGCAGATGGCCGCGACATCCCAGCCTTCGGAGCGGAACGCCGGGACGTGAACTTGCGCGCCGAAGCCGACGCCGATGATGCCGATGCTCTTTCTCGATGAGGCCATGACTTTCCTTCGCAACGGGGCGAATGACCGGCTAGACAAATACTACCGCAGGCCCTACCGAAGACAAGTGGCCTCGGTATATGCTCCATGTCGTGGGTACCGGCGAACTACGCGCCACTCCTTGAGCACTTCTCACAGGCAAAGCGAAAAACGATGACGACCGAAGGATTCACCGTCAGCCACGCGCGCGACGCGCATTTCGAGCGCGGCCTGCGCTCGTTTTTCGAGTACCGCGACCTCGGTATCGAAAAAGCGACCAAGGGACAGGTCGTGGCGCACGTGATCCGCGCGGCGCCGGGCGCATCGTTTGCCGGCCGGGCGCACCTGCATCGCACGACGTTTCAACTCGTGTACGTGCTCAAGGGCTGGATCGAGTTCGACTATGAAGGCCATGGCACGGTGCGGCTCGAGGCGGGATCCAGCGTCTATCAGCCGCCTTCGATCAGGCACCGCGAGCTCGCGCACAGCGAGGATCTGGAGATGCTCGAGATCGTCATGCCGGCGGATTTCTCGACCGAGGAGGTCGCGTAACAAACGGCCCGTTCGAAACGAAGACCTATCCATGACAAATCCCTGGCCGGACCTTCCCTTCGAAGCGTGGAAAGACACCTGCGCGACGCTCCACATGTGGACCCAGATCGTCGGCAAGATACGACTGGTCCAGACGCCCTGGGTCAATCACTCCTGGCACGTTCCGCTCTACCTCACCGCGCGAGGGCTTACCACTTCTCCGATCCGGTATGACCCGCGCGTATTTCAGATCGATTTCGACTTCCTCGACCACCAGCTTCTGATCCAGGCGGACGACGGGCCGGTGAAATCGATGGCGCTGCACCCGCGCTCGGTCGCCGACTTCTATCAGAATCTCTTTGCGCAGCTTGCCGAGCTCGATATCGATGTGAAGATCAACACCACGCCGAATGAGGTCGCCGATGCCATTCCATTCGAACACGACCAGGAGCATCGTTCGTACGACTCAGAATACGCCAACCGATTCTGGCGCACGCTGCTGCAGGCCGACCGCGTTTTGAAGGAATTTCGCGCCCGCTTCAAGGGCAAATGCAGCCCGGTGCATTTCTTCTGGGGCGGCTTCGACCTGGCGGTGACACGATTCTCCGGCCGCCCTGCGCCGGAGCATCCCGGCGGCGTACCGCATCTGCCGGATTGGATCGCGCGCGAGGCCTATTCCCATGAGGTCAGCAGCTGCGGCTTCTGGCCGGGTACCGAAGCGCTGCTGCCTTATGCGGCGTTCTACGCCTATGCCTATCCGGAGCCCGTGGGATTCGACAAGGCCAAGATTCGCCCCGCTGCTGCGTTCTACCATTCCGATTTGCACGAGTTCGTTCTGCCCTACGACAAAGTGCGGGAAGCGCCGTCGCCCGATGCCATGCTGCTCGAGTTCCTGCAGAGCAGCTACGAGGCTGCCGCCGATTTGGGCAAGTGGGATCGTGCGGCACTTGAATAGGCGTTGAGCTTCTGTTCAGCTCTTGCCGCATTCGCGAGGAAGGCCATCGGTCTCGCCATCCCGCAATCGCTGTTCCCGCGGGAGCATGAGTTGGTTCAGTAGCCTAACAAGGGCGTCTTCGCGTAGGCTATTGTCGATCGCTGCGCTGTTGTAGCGTCGCGAGTGGCACGGAGGGGCGATGGAACGGGCCGCAAAACCGGCGAAGGCCAAGATCGAAGCAAGGCCCCCTGCTGCCAGGAAATCGCGGACGGCCGACGGCTCAACGGGCCGGGAGCTCGAGAAGCGCTTGACGGAAACATTGGAGCAGCAGGCGGCGACGAGCGAAATACTGCGCGTCATCAGCAGCTCGCGAACCGACACCCAGCCGGTGTTCGATACCATCGCGGCCAATGCGCTGCGCCTGTGCGACGCTCGATTCAGCGCCGTCTTCAGGTTCGACGGCGAGCTCATCCACCTGGCCGCTTTTCGGAACCTGACCCCCGAAGGCACCGCGGCATTTCGCAGCACGTACCCGTGCCAACCGAGCCGGGGTGGCACCACGCAGCGAGCCATCCTGACCCGCAGCATCGTTCACATGCCCGATGTACTCAAGGACCCCGAGTACGTTTACCAAGAAGCTGCAGAGAGAGCCGACTTTCGCAGTGCCCTATCCGTGCCGATGCTGCGCGACGGTGAGGTGATCGGAACGATCACCGTGTACAGGGACGCGGCGAGACCCTTCCCGGACGCGCAAATCGAGCTGCTGAAGACGTTCGCCGACCAGGCGGTGATCGCGGTTGAGAACGTGCGCCTGTTCACGGAACTGCAGGCGCGAAACCGCGAGCTGACCGACAGCCTCACTCAGCAAACAGCGACAGCCGAGATCCTCCGCGTGATCAGCGGTTCGCCAACTGAGATCCAGTCGGTGCTCGACGTCGTCGCGGAGAGCGCCGCCCGACTGTGCGACGCGTTCGACGCCTCGATCTTCCGCGTGGACGGCGACCGACTCCGGCTCGCCGCCCATCACGGCCCGATCCCCTACGGACCCGTCGGCGAGTTCAACGTCCCACTGGTCCGCGGAACGATCGGCGGCCGCACGGTGCTGGATCAGCGGACAGTTCATGTCGTCGACGTGCAGGCCGAGACGGAGGAATTCCCGGAGGCCAGCCAGTATGGACGGCGGTTCGGCACTCGGACGTCGCTGAGCGTTCCCTTGATGAGAGAAGGCATCGCGATCGGCACGATCCACCTGCGCCGCACTGAGGCGCGGCTCTTCGCGGACCGACAGATCGCCCTGCTCCAGACCTTCGCCGACCAGGCGGTAATCGCCATCGAGAACGTGCGGCTGTTCAAGGAACTGGAGGCGCGCAACTCGGACTTGACAGAAGCGCTAGAGCAACAGACGGCGACGAGCGAGATCCTGCGCGTGATCAGCCAGTCGCCAACCGATGTGCAGCCGGTATTCGACACCATTGCGGCGGCCGTACTGAAGCTTTGCAGCGCCAGCTC
>VBDA01000393.1:0-1251 GCA_005883655.1 Betaproteobacteria bacterium
ATATCGAGCCTGATGCGATGACCCTTCTTGAACACCATGGAGGTCGGCCAGATCTCGACGTCGACCCGTACCGGTGTGCCGGGCTCGAGGATATCGCGCCCGATGTGCGCGTGATACGGCCGATAGGGCAGCGACAGATGAGGATCGAGCTTGCGGTGCGAGGCGCGAAGCCACCCTTTGGCCACCGGAACGGGCTGACTCTGCTGGCCCAGCTCGAACACGTCGCTGCCATCGGGCGCGATGTTGCGGATGGTCGCGAAAATATCCATGTCCTCGGTGCTGCTCGCCACCCACAGAACCAACACGACCGGTCCCGTCACCTCGGTGTCTTCCTCGAGCGGAGCGGTGGCGAACGACGCGCCCATCGGCGGCAGGCTGCCCGCGAGCGCCGTCGACGTCCACGAGGCGCTCGCGACGCCGGCCTTGGTCATTCCGCTGGAGGAATAGGAAAGCGAGCTCGCCTTGCGCGGCGCCTCCGTGACCAGCGCGCCAGCCACGCCTTGGTAGCGCCCGCGCACCAGAGTCCGCGCGCTTGATCGGCCACTCGTTCTCGAAGCGCCACCCGGAATTGCCGTGTCCGCCTTTGCGGATCAGGAGCTTCACCGGCGGCTCGCGCATGATGCCGGTGTCGAGCCCTTTGAGCCAATGATCGAAAAACCGCCGCTGATCGAGGCGGCCCTCGGCGGAGTAGAACGGGTGGTAGTGTGTTCCGGCGTGGATGCGCAGTTTCTTGTGTTTCGACGCCGCACGCACGTAACCCTCGGTGTTGCCGCGCAGGTGCAGCCCCATCCCGCTCCAGTTGCCTGCGCTGTAGAGAGGGCAATCGATGTTCTCCCAGAGAGCGCGGCGTCCGTGGTACCACTCGCTATCCAGGTTGTAGCGCATGTATTCCCAGACCCAGGGCGTCGCGAACGCGTCCGGCGAGCTCGCCTGCGGCTTGCCCAGCAGGTGATGCGCCATATGGTTGTTGTACCAGTTGACGACGAAGGTGAACGAGAAGATGCCGCCGTGATAGCCGAAGTCGCGGTACATGTCTGCCGCGCCCTCCCACGGGATCATCGCTTTGAGCGACGGCGGCTTGAGGCCGGCGACCAGCCACTGCGTCATCGCAAAATAAGAAACGCCGCTGGTGCCGACGCGGCCGCTGCTCCAGGCTTGCCTGCCGGCCCACTCGATGGCGTCGTAGAAGTCGGTCGACTCGGAGGGCGACCACGGATCGGTTCTACCCGGCGACTTGCCGCTGCCGCGCGT
>VBDA01000393.1:1300-5070 GCA_005883655.1 Betaproteobacteria bacterium
GGATTCACCGTCTCCCAATTCATGTGCGGATTCGGCGCTTCCTCGAGATCGGCGGGAGGAACCCACAGCTTGTCTTTCTGGTAGGCACCGAGGTTGATGATGACCGGGAAACGCCCTCCTGCTTTTGGACGGAAGACGTCAGCCTTGAGCCGTGCGCCGTCGCGCATCGGAATCTCGAGGTCCTTTTCGATGATGAGATCGTAGCGCGGCTGCGATCCGCGATGGCGCGATTTGGCCAACGGCGACTCCGCCGTTCCTCAATCGATCTTGACTTTGTTGTCGCGGACGACTTCCGACCACGCCTGCGTCTCGGCGCGGACCTGGTCGGTGAATTCCTGCGGTGACTTCGAAACCGCGACCGTCATCAGTTGTTGCGCAAGCATCTCCTTCATTTCGGGACGCGAGAGCACCGCCACGACGGCAGCATGCAGCTTGTCGAGAATCGGTTTAGGCGTTGCCGCGGGCGCAAAGAGTCCCTGCCAGGCATTGGTGCCGATGCCGGGAAAGCCCTGCTCCGCCATCGTGGGAACGTTGGGCAATTCGGCCAGCCGCGTCGGCATGGTGGTCGCGATCGCCTTCAACCGCCCGGCCCTGATCTGCTCGATCGTCGACGCGAGATTGATGAACGAGACCTGGACTTCGCCGGACAGCAGCGCCGGCAGCATCTGGCCGGCGCCGCCCTTGTACGGTATGTGCGTCGCCTCGATGCCCGCCGCTTTCAGCAGGCGCAGCATGTCGAGCTGCGGATAGGTGCCGAGCCCGGCGGACGCGTAGTTGAGCTTGCCTGGATTGCGCTTCGCCCACTCGATCATTTCCGCGATCGAATTCGGCGGAAACGACGTAGCCGCGACGACGACATGCGGAATCTCGACCAGCTTCGAAATGCCCACGAGATCCCGCGACGGCCGGATCTGCATCACGTCGGCGAACGTACTTTCGTTGATCGCGTTGGTCGATACGTTGCCGACCTCCAGCGTGTAGCCGTCGGGCGCTGCCTTCGCGGCGGCCTCGAGGGCGATGTTGCCGGACGCGCCGGGACGGTTGTCGACGACGAAGGGTTGCCCGAGCGCTTCCTGCAGCTTGGGTGAGATGTGGCGCGCGATGATATCGGTGGCGCCGCCCGGCGCATAAGGAATGAGCAACTTGACCGGACGCGACGGATAGTTGTCCGCGGATTGCGCCGCTGCCGGCAGTGGCAACAAGAGGGCGCCGACAGCGAGTACCAAATACCGCACCACTCGCAACGGATCAAACGCCCGAACGCGGCGACTTGCTGCGAGTCGATCCATAACTCCCGTCCTCCTTGGCGAGCCGCGTCGGATTGGCGCCGATGCCACGCTCGCCTGCTCTGCCGTTTGCGCCGTTTCCGATCATGATAACCCCCGGCTCCCGGAGTGCACCAATGCCGCCTCGTCATTCGAGCCATACGGATCCGGTATCGGTCGTTTGCGGCGGCACCGCTTTGCACCCGTTTGTACCCGGCGCGCGGGATCGGTACCATCCGAAGGCCGCGACGATCCTCGTCCGATGGAACGCAAGCAACCGCAACGGAGAATGAGCCGATGACCGAGGGTACCGCTGCTCGACACGATCACGCGCGGCCAACGAGAGGGGCGCGCCGGGTGGTCGATATTCACGCTCATTGGTATCCCGCAGACTGGCTCGAACTGTTCGAGCGGGACGGCCCTGCCGAGGGAGCGAATCTCGAGCGCAAGGGAAGCGGCTATAGCATCCGAACCGAACGAATCGTCAACGCTTTCGACGAGCAGTTCGTCGATCTGGGGCTCCGCCTCGATGGCATGGACCGGCAGCGGGTGGACGTTCAGGCTTTGTCGCTTACCGCCCCCATGGTGTATTGGGCGTCGCCCGGATTCGGACTCGCACTCGCGCAGGCCTACAACGACGCTGCAGCCGCGGCGCATGCCAGCCATCCAGACCGACTCGTGGGTCTCGCGATGCTACCGATGCAGGCGCCCGAGCTTGCGCTCAAGGAGCTCGAACGCGCCGCCAAGTTGCCGGGGATGCGCGGAATGTACCTCGCGACCCATGTCAACAATATCGACCTGGACGATCGGCGGTTTTGGGACATCTATGCCAAGGCGGAAGAGCTGGGCTGGACGATTTTTCTGCACCCGATCGATACCATCGGCCGCGAGCGGACGACGCGCTATTACCTGAAGAACCTCCTCGGCAATCCCTACGATACCGGTGTCGCGGCGGCGTCGCTCATCTTCGGCGGAGTGCTGGACGCATTTCCGAAGCTGGAGATCAACCTGCCTCACGCGGGTGGGACATTTCCGTGGCTCATCGGTCGCCTTGATCACGGAACCAAGGTGCGTCCCGAGCTGAAGCACGTGAAACAGCTACCGAGCGCGTACCTGAGGCGATTCACGTACGACACCATCGGACACAACGACCAAATCAATGCCAACCTGATACGCCTGGTCGGCGCCGACCGGGTGGTACTGGGAAGCGACTACTGCTTCGATATGGGGCTCACCGATCCGCTGGGCGACGTCGAGCGTCTCGATGCGCTTACCGCGGCGGAGCGCGACTCGATCGTGGGGCAGACCGCGGTGAGATTGCTGCGGTTGAAGTAGCTGGCGGCGTTCGTTTTTTCGTTTTCCCGTTTTCCGTTTCACCCAAGGCTACGGCTGCAAGCCCGCGGCCCTGACGCCGCTCAGAGCGCAATCTTCGTCACGATCGGATGTGTCGCCGCTGATTCCAATCGCGCCGACAATGTTTCGTTCTTCGTCGTAAATGAGCACCCCGCCCGCCACAGGAACCAGCCGACCCTGGCTCACCGAGGCCAAGGCGCCATAGAAAGCCGGGGCCTTCTGCGCTCGCTCCGAGATCTCCCGGCTCGAGAATCCCATGCCCAATGCGCCCCACGCTTTTCCGCGCGCAATATCGACGCGAAGAATCCCCGAGCCGTCCTGGCGCTGCAGTGCGATGTCGTGGCCTCCCGCGTCGAGCACGACCACCGTCAACGGCGCGCAGCCCAGCTCGGCCCCCCTGACAAGGGCACCGTCAATCACTCGAAGGACAGATTCCAGGGTCAGTTTTGTCATTTGAAACCCCTGATCGGCGCTTTCCCTTCCGCGGTCAACCATCCGCTTCGGCGAAGCGCAGCGTTAACGAGCCAGATCGCACACCCAAGAACGAGAATCAAGATGAAGTGAGCGCGACGAATCCCTATCGGCAGTTATCGAGGATTCGAGCGCCGTTAGGAGAACGGCGGGCTCGCTCGACGTATTTGCGACCGCCGATGCCGTGGGAATAAATACAGGTCAATGACGGTCAGGCCGCGAGCGCATCCTGAATGGCTGGCAGCATCTGCGCCACGACCTCACGGCCGGCGGCAATCGACAACGCGGCCCGATGATACTCGAACGGGCCGAATTGTCCGAGCTGCGGCCTGAGCAGCACCTCGGGCGCTTCGCCCACCAGTCGCGCCTGCGCGATGCGCTCCTGCATGATGTCGATGGCGCCCAGCAACGTATCCGTGATGGAGGGCAGCGGCCGCACTTCCGAGCGTGGTGACGAACCGAGAATATTGAAAAAGCCACGCCGTCGAGATTTCACGGTGGATGCCGGCGGAGACTCGAGCGGAAACCTTCTCGCCCTGTGAGTGCCGAGATCGACCGCGATCACGACCTGCGCTCCCATGGCGCGACAGAGTGAAACCGGTATCGGGTTCACGACGCTGCCATCGATCAAGTAGCGACCGTCGCGCAACACGGGCCTGAACAAACCGGGCACGGCACAAG